>JAFPXW010000279.1 GCA_017394565.1 Oscillospiraceae bacterium
CAAGGAGAGGAAACGCAGGTGGGCTGTCGCCCAGCAAGTTTTCTCGACGCAGTATGCGTAAAATTCTGCCAAAAAGATGCGTTTTAGGCTTAGTGTCAACACACCCTAGTATTACCTCCCCAGAGGGTGCGTCCGGTATGTCCGTTATTCCGCCTGAAAGGCGAATTTCACGAGGTTGTAGACATGAGGCTGGATGCTGTTGTTGTCGTGTCCGCCGTCCGGAAGCGAATTCCAGATGTGCGGTACACCGTTGCCGGAAAGGATGTTGTGGTAATTTTCCGGATTGTTGCCGACCACGCCGTCATACACAGCACCGCTCAGGAGCATCATGTAGGGCTGCTGTGCGAATTTCAGATCCTTGGTGTCGAGCATTCCCGGCGAAAGTCCCGGCGCCGTGCAAACACTTCCTACATAGCCGAACCGGTCGGACATCCTGACACCGATGTAGAAAGACTCTCTTGCGCCCATCGAGAAACCGCTGATGCCGGTATGTTCGCGTCCGGTCTTGATGGAGAAATTCTGCTCCATCCACGGCATGAGATCCGCTTCCAGATCATAGATGAAATTGTCGTAATTCTGGTTATTCTCCCAGTCCATTCCCGTGCAGTAGGGCATGGTCTTGCTGGTGTAGATATACGGGAACACGACGATCATTTTCTTCGCTTCGCCGCTGGCGATGAGGTTGCCGATGATGTTCTGGAGTCCGGAATCCGGATCCGAAAGCGTTGTCTCATCATTCCAGTAGCCGTGCAGAAGGTAGAGGACGGGGTATGTCTCGTTTTCGTTGTACCCTGCCGGCAGTAGGACACGCACCGGCGTTTCGCGTCCGCGTGTCTTTGACCAGTAGGTGCAGAAACGCATTTCGCCGTAATCCACGCCGTTTTTGTGATCCGCTGCACCTGCCGGCAGGCGGTTGACGATCTGGTCTCTGATCTGGTTCATATAAGCCTCCGGTGTCACGGTCGGGGTAGGCGCCGGCTCCGGATCGGAACCCGGTTCCGCGGGTGCAGTTTGCGGTGTCAGGAGCATCCGTTTCAGAAGCGCCATATCAAAAATATCTGCACTGCCGTCCTGATTCAGATCCGCTGCCTGCGGAACGTTCAGCGCTCCGGCATTGACAAGCCATTTTTGCAGCATGACAACGTCCAGGACATCCACTGTACCGTTTCCGTCTACATCGCCGAGGGAACAGGAGGTCGACTGGCTGTAAACATTTTCGTACATGGTTTCTGCCCAGAGCTTGCGCATGGCTTCGTAGCCGTCTGCATTCGGATGAACGCCGTCGTCACTGAGTCCGGAGGGATTTGCCTTGAAATACTGCTCAAAATCCGGCCCGTGTACGATGTTATCGCCATATTCCACATACAGCCGGTCGATCACAGCATTATGATCGCCAACGTATTTGCCGACATCGGGATTCGATGCATACGGGATCTTCGGCAGGACGGGGACTTTCCCGGCTTTCAGAACGGCGTCGATCATGTATTTTGTGTTGGTGTAGTAAAGGTCAGTACTGTTCATGTTTCCCCACGAATCATTCGTACCATAGGCAATGCTGACGTAATGCGCCGCTGTTGCCGCAAGCCATGCGTCGATATGTTCACGTCCCTCTGTGCTGGAAATGCCGCCGATGCCGCCGTTCTGCTGCATGGGCATGAGGCTGGCATCCAGCTCGTGGACGTGCGACGCAAAGCTGGTTCCCCAGGCGTTTCCCATGCCGCCCGCGGTGATGGAATCGCCGTAGAAGATCCAGCTGTCGGAATTGCCCTGCGATGCATCATGAATGTCCAGATTCAGGCTGATCTTGCCGCCCTCCGCGCCTGTTACACGCATCCGGATCCAGTTCGCGCCGTTCATTTCCACAAGGTGGGAACGTGTCGAAAGCGTATTGCCCTTGATTTCGACGGCAGTCGTCCAGCCGTCCTTCGGGTAAGCTCCGCCGGCGGCGGTATTCACTTCGATGACGTAATCTGTCGGTTCGGAATCGACGGTAATGTAACGTCCCACGCGGTCAAATGTGCTGCCGTTGTACCACACCGCAAGAACCGTCTTGCGCTGGGATGCCGGTACAGAGGACAGGTCATAGGCGATCTGATCCGGTGCGGATGTATCCCAGGAAGTGTAGTAAACGGCATCATTTCCAGCTTTCGCATCGCCTGCATTCGAGTACGCCGGCACGTTCCGGCTGATGATCGGATTCGATGTGAAGGTGCTGATCTTCGCCGCTGCCCCTTCCACGGTCAGGCTGTCGAGATACACCCAGCCCCAGTCCCCTTCCACAGTGACGGTATTTTTTCCGGCTTTCAGGTCTGCGGAGATCGTCACGGTTTTGAAGCTGTTTTCCCCTGTGTACGCGCAGATGATCAGTCCTGCCTTTCCGCCGTTCACGAGGACGTTCTGGTACTTCCCGTTTTCGTCATACGGCTGGCTGTAGCGGATGGTCAGCTTGTAGCTGCCGGCGGACGGGACAGTCACATCGACCGTGACGGAATCCCCGGAATCCTTCAGGTCAACGGCTTTTCCGCCGCCGGCACCTGTAAGGGACACCACGGAGGTTTTGTTTTCGCCGGTGTCGGTGATGCGTCCCTGTTCAAATTCGATGATACTGCCGGCGGCACTGGCTCCCATCGGCAGGAGCAGGACGGATGACAATGACAATACGGCGGTCAGAAATACAGCGAGTGCTTTTTGTGATTTTCTCATAGCAATTCCCCTTTCAGCTTGGCAGAATGATGTTTGCAGAAGCTTATCGTTTTCTAATTCTATCATACAACAAATTTGACATGATTGAAATGATACTTTACGTCAAAAATAATCCCTTTTCTACCATTTGACAAATGATCAAAAATTTTGTATAAGATAAATAACGAAGTTGTTTTTTGACAGGAAGGAGGGG
>JAFPXW010000280.1 GCA_017394565.1 Oscillospiraceae bacterium
ACAAAATCTTTTAACAGTAAAAACAGTTGCAGCAGATGCAGCAATATGGTTAGCTTATGTATATAGACTTGAAAACGAATTAGAAAAAGCATTGGAGATATTAACAGATACATTATCAAATATTCCTGACAATATTGAATTGGAATGGACATATCTCTTGATAAAAGATATGATTTCACCTGGAGATAATATTCCTGAAGTAGAAAAATTTGCCTCAAGACATCCAATGTTCCACAAAGCACTACATCTTTTGAGTTATCACTATCTATTAGCAGGTGAAATGGAACAAAGTGGTTTAATACTAAATAGAGCAATTTCAATAATGCCCTATGATGTTGAAATAATAAATAATTTGGCACTATTTTATCTAATGGAGGAAAATTCAGAACAAGCAGAAAAACTTTTAAGAAAAGCAATGTCTCACAAGAAACACAGTGTATCTGTTATAAATAATCTTGCAGTTCTTCTAATGGAAAAAGCCCTTAGCTTTGGGGAAAATCCCCTTAGCCGAGGGCTTTTTCTGTTGCAAATGTTTAAAATTCATCCGCGTCAGCGGACACCAAAATTTCTAATTCCTAATTTCTAATTCCTCATTCCACAACGACTTTATGGAATACCTTCTTGCCCTTCTTCACGATCACTTCGCCATTGACCGCGATCTGGGCATTGGGATCGGTGACCTTCTCGCCGTCGATGGAAACGCCGCCCTGCTGGACGTTTCTGCGTCCCTCGGACTTGGTCGGAACAAGCTTGCACGCAACGAGCAGATCGCAGATATTGATCTTGCCGTCGGTGAGCTGGTCTGCGGTCAGCGCCGTGGTCGGCATATTCTCGGAATTTCCGCCGCCGCCAAATACTGCACGCGCCGCATCGAGCGCCTTCTTCGCTTCCTCCTCGCCGTGAACGAGGTTCGTCAGCTCGTAGGCCAGCAGCTCCTTCGCCTCGTTGTAAGCCTTGCCGTCACCGGTCGCCTTGAGGTTCTCCTCGATCTTCTCGATCTCCTCGATCGGCACAAAGGTCAGCATCTTCAGGCACTTAACAACGTCCGCGTCAGCCACATTTCTCCAGTACTGGAAGAAATCGTAGGGGGAAGTCTTCTCCGGATCGAGCCAAACTGCGCCTTTTTCGGTCTTGCCCATCTTCTTGCCCTCGGAATTGAGGAGCAGGGTGATGGTCATGGCATATGCGTCCTTGCCGAGCTTCTTGCGGATGAGTTCCGTACCGCCGAGCATATTTGCCCACTGGTCGTCGCCGCCGAACTGCATATTGCAGCCGTAATCCTGATACAGCTTGTAGAAATCGTAGCTCTGCATGATCATGTAGTTGAATTCGAGGAAGGTCAGACCGCGCTCCATTCTCTGCTTGTAGCACTCGAACGTGAGCATCTTGTTCACAGAGAAGCAAGCGCCGACTTCGCGCAGAACATCGATATAATTCAGATTCAGCAGCCAGTCGCCGTTGTTGACCATGAGCGCCTTGCCGTCGGAGAAGTCGATGAAACGGCTCATCTGCTTCTTGAAGCAGTCGCAGTTGTGCTGGATGGTTTCGGGGGTGAGCATCTTGCGCATATCGGACTTACCCGACGGGTCGCCGATCATGCCGGTGCCGCCGCCAACGAGTGCGATGGGCTTGTTGCCTGCCATCTGGAGGCGCTTCATCAGGCACAGCGCCATGAAGTGACCAACGTGCAGGGAATCTGCGGTCGGATCGAAACCGATGTAGAAGGTCGCCTTTCCGGCGTTGATGAGCTCCTTGATCTCCTCCTCGTCGGTGAGCTGTGCGAGCAGTCCGCGTCTTTGCAGTTCTTCAAATACAGTCATTGTTTTTACTCCTTTTTATTGCATGAACCGGTCATGTGACCGTTTCATAGATGATTTGTTCGGATACCGCCGTCTGTCCGGCAGTTTGACCTTTCAGACGTGCAAATTCCTCGATCGCCATTTCCGTCTGGAATTCGTCCAGTTCGGTTTTGAGCGTGAATTCCCCCTGTGCTGTCCGGATGTGCAGCACCGCAAAAAAGCGATATTTTTCATCCGCATACGCATAATCCTGATAGGTCTTTTCGCGCACGATCTCGCGCGTCATGGACTCCGCAACGGAAATTTCCACAGTGTGGACATCTCGTTTGTCATACAGAATGAGATACGAAGGGCTCAGGCAGATGCCATTCACCACGCCGCTTCTCTGGTAGGACAGGATACGCCCATGAAGCCAGCTTTTTTCAAATTCCACAAGCTGTGGGGCGTCCTGGTTTTCACGCAGCCATTTGCGCACCGGACGAGCTGTGAACTCGCTCCAGTGGATCCAGAAGATATAGCCGAACACCACAAGCCCTACGGGAAGCAGCAACCACATTTTCCATTCATGATGCGCCGTTCCAAGACCACAGATGCATCCAACCAACAGTAGAATGCTCATCACCATGAACGTGACCGGTTCAGATTTCCGGCGGTAGCGCTGCATCATGTCGTAGCGCATCCCTTTGGGGTGGCAGGACTCGAAGCCCTGCTCCATTTTGCGGCGCAGATAGGTTTCGCGCCACGCAGGATCACGGAAGTAGTCACCGGAGAGGTAGTCGATCCTTTGCTTCGCCGCCTTTTTGTCGGCACGTTTTTCACGGAATATTGCCAGAAAAAAACAGATGTTCAGAAGCGGCAGCGCGACCACTGCGCAAATACGGTGCGCCGCTGTGCCAAACACGAACCACAATATAAAGAACGCCGGGATCGAGCAAATGAATACGCCGACCGCTGCCTGCACGGGATCGGGATGCCACGGCTGTTTCATGGGCTGCTCTCCCCTGCCGGCGAAAGCGTGGTTTCGATGTTATCCGGCACAAATTCCACATCGTCGTACACTTCCCAGAACAGGATGCGCACCTGCGTGCCGGTAAGACACCCGCGCCGATGCTCCTGCACGGCAAGCTAATGGCGCTTAACCACGGAATAGGCAACCGCGGCATAGCGCACCGTTCCGCCGTCTTTGTACTGTATCCGCATGGGAATGAGCATGGCAATGACAACCAGAATGAGCAATATCCACGCTTTTCTGCGAGATTTCTGATCAAGCCGTTCCGTCATACTACGCCGCCCTCTCCATGTAAGCAATGGATCGTGAGATCCAGACCATACGATCGTTCCTCCTTTGGCGGTCAACAAAAAAGCCCTCTGCGCAAAACGCAGAGGACGACTTTCACCGTGGTACCACCTCAATTTGTCGGGCGAAGAAACCTTCACCGAACCTTGAAACGCGCTAACGAGCGTCACGCCGTACTCCCCTACTTTCGCACGAGTTCAGGGAATCCACTCCGGAATGTATTTCCCAAAGCGGCACTTCATGCCTTGCACCGACCGGCATTTCTCTGCAAGCGCGAATCTCTGGTACTTCTTTCCATCGCTGTGTTTGGGATATAGATTCAGTATACCACACTTTATCGGATTTGTCAAGAGGGTGCGCGGAATTTCGGTCGCGCTTCAACCGATCACCTCAAACATCCCCATCATGCCGGACAATTTCGTCCCGACATCGACCGTCGGCGGCAGCAGCGCCATTGCGACCTGAAACAACTCGTCGCACGGTGCATCCGTCTGCTTGAGATAAGCGTAATCGCCCGAAATTTCGGCAATGATATATTCATGTGCTTCCATCAGTCTGACTCCTTTACCTTTTTGAGTTCCTCGCGTGCATTTTGCAGCATCAGCTCGGAGGGATCTTCGCCGCCCATGATGCGGGCGATCTCCTGCACACGTCCCTCAAAGTCGAGTTCGTGAACCTGGGTGACGGTACGGTCGTTTTCGTCGTGCTTCTCGATCATGAACTGCGTGTCCGCCATCACTGCGATCTGGCTTAAATGCGTCACGCAAAGCACCTGCCGGCTTCTGGAGATCTCACGTAGCTTCACGCCGATCTTCTGCGCCGCCTTGCCGGAAACGCCGGTGTCGATCTCGTCGAAAATGAGTGTCGGGATGCTGTCACGGTCGGCGATGACGGATTTGAGAGCGAGCATGATGCGCGACAATTCGCCGCCGGATGCGATCTTCGAGATGGGCTTCGGGATCTCGCCCTTGTTCGCGGAGATCAGGAACGTCACGGTGTCCATGCCCTGAATGGTCAGCTTGCCTGTTTCGTGCTGGACGGTGAGGACGACGTTCGGCATATCGAGGAAGCGGAGTTCCTCCGACACGCGCTCCACAAAATGCTCCGCCGCCTCCTCGCGGTAAGCCGACAGCGCGTGGGCTTTCTCGGTGACATCGGTGAGGAGTTCCGCTTTCTGGGCTTCGAGTTCCGTGATGCGCGAGTCCTCGCCCTGCATGGAATCGAGTTCCTTCTGCGCGGACGCATACAGCGCCAGAAGCTCCTCAAAATCGCAGAAAAACTGCTTTTTCACGACACCGATCGCATGGTAGCGTGCGCGGAGTTTCTGTGCCTGATCCTCGTCGATGTTCACGTCCTCCGCCAGCGATGACAATTCCTCGGCAATGTCCTTGACCTCGATGACGGTCGCTTTCAGGCGGTTCATGAGTTCTTCGGTGTCCGGGTACCGTCCTCGATGTCGGAGATCAGCCGCATCGCCCCCTCCAGCTGGTCAGCGACACCCTCCTCCGCCGCCAGGATCCCGGCCGCACCGCCAAGCCCGGCAATGATACGCTCGGAATTTTCTGCCTGTATGAGGGCATTTTCGAGCGCATCCTCCTCGCCCTCCTTCGGGTTCAGGGCACCGATCTCGTCGATCTGCTTTTGCAGGAGTGCGGAGCGCTGCTTGCGGTAGGCTTCCTCTTTTTTAAGCTTGCCAAGCTCACGGGCGATGCTTTGCAGCTGGCGGAAGGATTTCTGATAGGCTTCAAGGTAATTCGGATCGCCGCCGAATTCGTCCAGCACCTCCAGGTGATGCTCCGGCGCCAGCAGGATCTGGTTGTCATGCTGACCGTGGATGGAAATGAGCATCAGTCCAATTTCCCGCAGTGCCGAAACCGACGCAGTTCTGCCATTGATACGGCCAATGCTGCCGCCGTCGGCACGGATCTCGCGCGTCAGTGTGACCTGCCGTTCCGCACAGTCGATCGCCATGTCCGCCAGCAGATCCGTGACCTCATCCGAAAGGTCGGTGAACAGCGCGGTCACGAGCGCCTTATCGCAGCCGGTACGCACCCAGTCCTTCGACACGCGCTGTCCCAGAACCGCCTGGATTCCGTGGATCAGGATGGATTTGCCGGCACCTGTTTCGCCGGTGAACACATGAAAGGCAGGCCCGAACCCGATGCACGCCTTCTCGATGACAGCTAAGTTTTCGATATAAAGCTCCTGCAGCATATAGTAACCTCTTATTCTAAAATTACGCGATATATCGTTATTTACCCTGAATGATCTTGAACAGCTCCGATGCAAAGCGCTTCGCCTGTTCGGTGGTGCGCATCAGCGCGAAGATCGTATCGTCGCCAGCAAGCGTGCCGACCACCTCCGGACGGTTCATCTCGTCGAGCACCGTACAGACCGCCTGCGCCGTACCGCTGCGGCATTTGATGACAACAGTATGCCCGGCAAAATCCGCCGACATGACATTTCCGGTCAGAAGATCGCCGTAGGGCGTCACAGCTTCTGGCAGAATATAGTGATAAACGCCGTTGCTGTCGGCTTTTTTGATGAGATTCAGCTCACGGATGTCACGGGAGATCGTCGCCTGCGTGACGGGATAGCCGCGCTCGCGGAGCAATTCCTGCAGCGAGTCCTGATTGCAGACGGTGTGCTGGCGGATGATTTCCATGATCTCTTTCTGTCTTGCATTTTTCATGGTATGACCTCCGATCGTAGAAACAAGCAAATTCACGAGGAATATCTGTAATTATTCCATGTCCGAGAACCCCTTGATGGACTGCATCAGCTTGCGGTTGACAGCGTCATAGAAGCTGCCGTTTTTCAGGCTGATGAGCGAGACCGTGTGCCGCGACCGCACGATGTCGAGCTGATGATCCGCAGGAAACGCCACCGGTGGCTCGCCGTCCGCGCTCAGGAGGATATTCTTCGCACTATCGGCATTATGGCGGATCGTGATGCGTCTGTCGGCGGACAAAAGCAGCGGCCGGTTAAAGAGCGAATGGGGGCAGATCAGCGCGATCTCGATGAGCGATAGCTCCGGCTCGACCAGCGGGCCGCCTGCGGAAAGCGCATAGGCCGTCGAACCGGTCGGTGTGGAAACGACAACGCCGTCCGCCCGGTAGCGTCCGATCAGGTGATCGTCGGAATACACCGAAAAATCGAACACCTTGCCATAAAGTCCCGAAACTGCGATGTCATTGAGGACGGTGAAGCAATTCGTCCGGCCGCCGCCGCTGAGAGAGCCCTGCAAAAACATCCGCTGCGAAACGTAATATTCGCCCGTGAACAGATTCGCGAGTTTGTCCAGCTCGTCTGTTTCCAAACCAGCCATGAAGCCGAGATGGCCGGTATTAATGCCCAAAAGCCGCGCATTTGACGCGATCATCTGCTTGGCGCAGCGCAGCATCGTGCCGTCGCCGCCGATGGCGATGACGACATCCATCTGGTAGACCAGCGAGGAAAACGCGCCGTAACAGATGTACGGAAACTCCGAAAAACCGTCGCTATAGTCCTCATCCACCCAGACCTCCGCGCCCAGCGAATGCAGCCGTTCCACGACCTGCCTGGCACAGGGGAGGGCATTTTTCTTTTGGAAATTCGGGAAAATCGCAACTTTCAGCATAGTGTTCTCCTCAGATGTTTCGGGGATTTAATGCAGTCCTGCCGACGCCGCAAGCGCCTTGAGGTCGGGAAGGCTTGCGGTCACTTCCCTGCCCTTGACGAGATGCAGCAGATACTCCACATTGCCGCTGCCGCCGTGGATGGGCGACACACAAAGCCCAGCCGCAGAAAAGCCGATATCCTGTGAAAATTGCAGGATATCCGTCATGACCTGCACATGAGCCCTGGCACTTTTGACGATGCCGTGCTTGCCGATCTGCGAGCGGCCGGCCTCGAACTGCGGTTTGATGAGTGCGACGCATTCCGCCTCGTCCGCCAGCAATGCAAACGCCGACGGCAGCACCAGCCGCAGCGAGATAAAACTCACGTCAATGCCGGCAAAATCCGGAATCTGCGGCAGATCCGCTTTGGTCAGCGTGCGGATGTCCGTGCCTTCGAGATTGACGACAGACGGATGCTCGCGCAATTTCGCATCAAGCTGGTCATGCCCGACGTCGATCGCATAGACCTTCGATGCGCCGTTCTGGAGCATACAATCCGTGAATCCTCCGGTCGATGCCCCGATGTCCATGCAGACACGATCCGTCAGCAATATCGGGAAGTTTTCGATTGCCCCAGCCAGCTTCAGACCGCCGCGCCCCACAAAGGGCAGATCAGCTTCGAGCGTCAGAATATCGCTGTCCTCCACGATTTCGGCAGGTTTTGTCAGGGGCTGGCCGTTGCGGAGGACTTTGCCGTCGGCGATGAGCGATTTCGCGCGGGAACGGCTTTTCACAAGCCCGCGCTCGGTCAGTGCGATGTCAGCTCTTTGTGCCATAGGCGTAGATATAGCGACAGACGGCGTGTGCGGAAAGCTCGGCTTTTTCGAGCAACGCGTCCACGGAAGCCTGTTTCAGGAAGCTGTCGGCGGTCACGCGGACATATCGCCCGGGATAGCCGTACTGTGACAGGAGGGAGCCAAAAATTGTCGAAATGCCGCCGTTTCCGCTGCTCTCCTCAAAGAAGATGACGGTCTTGTACGAGAGCGCTTTTTCCACCAGTTCTTCCGCAAAGGGGAAAATCTTGGTCAGCTTCAGCAAACTTGTCTGATACCCGCTTTTCGCGCAGGTATTATGCGCCTCCCAGATGGACTGGTACACCCGGCCATAGGAGATCAGCAGCACATCACCGCCGCAGTCAGTGAAGGTGTAGTCGGTATTCAAATGATCTCGCGGATAGGTCATTTTCGACTCGTTTCCACGCGGATAGCGAACGGCTGTCAAGCCGGTATCGCGAAGCACCGCCTGCTCCAGACAGAGCCGGAGCTCCTCATAGCAAGCCGGTGAATAGATCGTCGTTTCCGGAATGGAAGTAAGCATCGGCATATCGAATGTTCCCTGGTGGGTTTCGCCGTCCTCGCCGACAATGCCGGCGCGGTCGATGCCCAGAACGACGTGCAGCTTTCCGATGGCGACATCGTGAATGAGCTGGTCATACGAGCGCTGTAAAAACGTCGAATACACGGCAAAAACCGGGATCATTCCTGCACCTGCCAGTCCTGCCGCAAATGTTACCGCGTGCTGTTCCGCGATGCCGACATCATAGAACCGGTCGGGATGCTCTGCTTCAAAATATTGCAGTCCCGTGCCGTACTCCATCGCAGCTGTGATCGCGCAGATGCGCTTGTTCTCACGCGCCATGCGGGTGAGCGCCTTGCCGAATTCCGCCGAATAGCAGTCATCGCCGGACACCTCCGGATTGCCCGTCATGATGTCGAATTTCGACACGCCGTGGAACTGGGAGGGATTCATTTCCGCCGGAATATAGCCCTTTCCCTTGACGGTGTTGACATGGATGAAAACCGGCGCATCATAGCGCTTCGCCGTGCGCAGGACTTCCTCAAGCTCCTGCAAATTATGCCCGTCCACCGGTCCGAGGTAGACGAATCCCATCTGCTCGAACATGGTCGCCTGCTTCATGACGACACGTTTCAGGCTGTCCTTCGTCTTTTTCAGCACCTTGATGGTGGGGTTGCCGACGGCCGGTGTGTTGCGCAGGGTGCGTTCGAGCGCCTGCTTCTTCATGACGTAGTCCTCGCTCTCGCGGATGGAGCGCAGATAGCCCGAAAGTGCGCCGACATTGCCGGAGATCGACATATTGTTGTCATTGAGGATGACGATGAGATTTTTCAGCTTTTTCTTGCCGCCGTTGTTGAGCCCCTCGAAGGCCAGTCCGCCCGTGAGCGCACCGTCGCCGATGATCGCGATGGCATGGTGCGGATCCCCCTGCAGGCGCAGCGCTTCCGCCATGCCGCAGGCGGTCGAGATCGAAGTACTGCTGTGACCGCTGATGCAGGTGTCGTGCGGTGATTCGTCGGGCTTCGGGAAGCCGGAGATCCCGTTTTCCTTGCGGATCGTGCGGAATTTCGGCAGTCGTCCCGTCAGGATCTTGTGGGTATAGCACTGATGCCCGACATCCCAGATCAGCTTGTC
>JAFPXW010000281.1 GCA_017394565.1 Oscillospiraceae bacterium
GCCATCAGACGCAGTTCGATCTGGCTGTAGTCGGCATCCAGCAGAATGCAGCCGTCCTTGGCGCGGAAGAATTTGCGCATCTCGCGTCCCAGACTTGTGCGGACAGGGATGTTCTGGAGGTTCGGCTCGGTCGAGGAGATTCTGCCGGTTCTTGTTTCGGTCTGCTTGTAGTTCGTGTGGATCCTGCCGTCGGCGGCGATGGTTTTCAGCAAGCCGTCAACGTAGGTCGATTGCAGCTTCGTGTACTGGCGGTATTCGAGGATCGCGCCGATGATCGGGTGACGGTCGCGGAGTTCCTCCAGCACCTCGGCATTCGTGGAATAGCCGGTCTTGGTCTTTTTCTTCGCCGGAAGCCCCAGCTGCTCAAACAGGATCTCACCAAGCTGTTTCGGGGAGGCGATGTTAAATTCCTGTCCGGCATACTCTAAGATCTGGGCTTTCAGCTCCTCGATGCGGCTCGTGAGCTGTTCGCCGAAGGCACGGATGCCGTCAGGATCGACCAGCACACCCTCGTGTTCCATCGACGCCAGCACGCGCGTGAGAGGCAGTTCCACGTCCTGCCAGAGGGGCAGCATCCCATCGGCTTCCAGACGTTTCAGTCCTTCTTTATATAAAGGTGTCATCGCCTGCACATCCGCCAGCGCACCGAGCCCCTCATGGTACGGCACATTCAGGCTTGCGCACACGGCCGCCGTGCTGTAATCCGTGGCGGACGGGTTCAGCAGATAACCGCAGACGGCTGCATCAAAGACGATGCCGTTCAGGACACTGCCGTGCGAAAATGCATAGTGATACACAGGCTTGGCGTCGTCGGTGGCTTTCTGCACGGGAGAGGCGAGGAACTTCACGATCTCGCCCTCGTCGCTCGTCTGAAAGACCTTGCCGTCGGCGCAGACGGTAAGCTTGCCGTCGAACAGTTCAAATCCCACCGGCTGCTCCAGTGCCGCGATCTGCTCCGCATCCCACGACTGTTCGGTCAGCTTGGGAAGTTCGGCAGGCGCGGCGGTCTCCTCCGGCTTGGCAGGTGCGGTCGCGCCCAGCGGTGTCAAGCCGAAACGTTCGAGGATCTTGAACATTTCGAGTTCCGTCAGGAGCGCACGGAGTCCGTCCTTGTCGCGTTCCTTCGGGAGATAGTCGTTCAGGTCGGTGGAGACCGGCGCATTCTTCACGATGGTCGCAAGCCACTTGCTATGCTCGGCATCCGGTCTGCCGTCGGTCAGCTTCTCCTTGATGCGCGGTGTCGCCTGCACTTCCTCCATGTGGTCGTACATGGACTCGATCGAGCCCCACGCCTGAATGAGCGCCGTTGCGGTCTTTTCGCCGATGCCTTTGACGCCGGAATAGTTATCAGAGCTGTCGCCCATGAGGGCTTTGAGGTCGATGAGGTGGATCGGCTCGAAGCCGTAGACCTCGCGGAATTTGTCCGGCGTATAGGAAACGGTGTCGCGGTTGCCGACAAGGCGGACGGTCACGCGGTCGGTGACAAGCTGCAAGCTGTCCTTATCGCCGGTCATCACGAAGCACTCCGCGCCCTGCGCATCGCACGCACCCGCAAGCGTGCCGAGGATGTCGTCTGCTTCAAAGCCCTCCGCAGACAGGCAGGTGATGCCCATGAGCGTGAGCAGCTGCTTGAGGTAGGGCATCTGCATGGCCAGTTCCTCCGGCATCCCCTTGCGGTTGGCTTTGTAGAGGCTGTCGGCTTTGTGGCGGAATGTGGGGCTTTTCAGGTCGAATGCCACGGCGATGGCATCGGGTTTGATCTCGCCGGTCTCCTTGAGATACATCTGCACGAAGCCGAACAGTGCGTTCGTAAAAACGCCTTTATGATTCGCAAGCGGCTTGACACCGTAATACGCGCGGTTGACAATGCTGTTGCCGTCAATGACCAGTAAACGCATGGGAATCCCTCCGAATTTTCATAATGGTGATCGCGTATCTTTTATTATACCATATATGGCGGAGGATTTCCAGTGGTTTGGTGAAAAAAGTGCGGGGGAAAGCGGGAGAAAAAGCACCCTCCTGTAACATATTTTATAAGGAGGTTTTCGTTATGAAAACAAACAAGGTCAAGGGCTTTACTCTGGTAGAGCTGATCGTCGTAATCGCAATCATCGGTGTACTGGCAGCGATCCTGGTACCGTCCATGCTGGGTTATGTAAAGAAGGC
>JAFPXW010000282.1 GCA_017394565.1 Oscillospiraceae bacterium
CCGTGAAGGTACTGTGTCAGCATGATGATGTCGGTGACACCTGTCTGACCGTCCTTGTCCAGATCGCCGGAACCTGCGGTCGCTGCGGAGAGATTCATCACCGGAATCGCCGCGCACATCATCGCTGCCGCTGCTGCGCCTGCCAGCGCTCTGCTGATACGATTATTCTTTTTCATCATTACATTTCCCCTTTTCTATAGAGTTTTGGTTCTGTGTTTACGTTTTACCCTTTGATTACCCGTTGCAATGCCGTCAAGCGATGCCGGCTTTCCAGTTCCCTGTCAACCCGTGCGGCGAATCAACAGTGCAGCCTTCCGGCGCGGCGATCGGCTTGTCTGCGGCTACCCAACAATCCCTTCCCTGTGGGATTGTCATTATTATACAAAACCTTCCTTAAAAAAATCTTAAAACTATTCAAAAAATTTTAAAGAATCAAGATTTTTTTGGATTCCCAATTTATGGAATGTAAATCATACCGATATATCGGCATTTTGGGAACACAAAAAATCCCTGAACAAACAGCATACGATCTGTTCGTTCAGGGATCTATGTCAAATTTTTAATACAAAGCTTTAAAAACCTTTAAGCTTTCTTAAGCCTCAGAGATCTCGTCGTGATGTGCCTGCAGGGACTTGACACCGAAGTGCTTGTTCTCCTTGATGGCACGGATGCCCTCTGCGGAAGCCTTTGCAGCCGCCATTGTGGTGATGTACGGGATGCGGTGCTTGATAGCAGCCTTACGGATGTAGCTGTCGTCGTGCATACTCTCCTTGCCGATCGGGGTGTTCACGATCAGCTGGATCTCGCCGTTGGCGATGCAATCGCCGATGTGCGGTCTGCCGCCTTCGTACATCTTGAAGACGCGCTCGCACGGGATGCCCTCCGCCTGGAGCAGCTTCCAGCACTTGTGGGTTGCCAGGATCTTGAAGCCCAGCTCGTGGAAGGACTTGGCAAGTGCCGGCAGTTCGGGCTTATCGCGCTCGCAAACGGACAGCAGAACCGTACCCTCAGACGGGAGCTTGGTCTGTGTCGCTTCCTCGGCCTTGTAGTAAGCCTCGCCGAAACTCTCGGAAATGCCCAGAACCTCACCGGTAGAACGCATCTCCGGTCCGAGGACAGGATCCACCTCCTGGAACATATTGAACGGAAATACCGCTTCCTTGACGCCGTAGTGCTTGATGATCTTGTCCTTCAGCGTCGGAACCGGAGACGGCTTGCCGGTCAGTTCGGACGTGATGATATTGGTCGCGATCTGCACCATGTTGATGGAGCAAACCTTGGAAACCAGCGGAACGGTTCTGGATGCACGCGGATTCGCCTCGAGAACGTACACCGTGTCACCCTCGATCGCATACTGCATATTCATCAGACCGCGCACGCCCATCTCGACAGCGATGCGCTTGGTGTAATCCTTGATGGTAGCAACCTGCTGCTCGGTCAGGTTCTTGGACGGCAGGATGCAAGCAGAGTCACCGGAGTGAACGCCGGCAAGCTCGATATGCTCCATGACCGCCGGAACGAAGCAGTTTTCGCCGTCAGAGATCGCATCAGCCTCGCACTCGGTCGCGTGGTTCAGGAAGCGGTCGATCAGGATCGGGCGATCCGGTGTCACGCCAACGGCTGCGCTCATGTAAACGCGCATCATCTCGTCGTCGTGAACGACCTCCATACCGCGGCCGCCGAGAACGTAGGACGGACGCACCATGACCGGATAACCGATCTTGTTCGCGATCTCCAGCGCCTCATCGACATTGACAGCCATGCCAGCCTCCGGCATCGGGATGTTCAGCTTCTCCATCATTGCGCGGAAGTGATCTCTGTC
>JAFPXW010000283.1 GCA_017394565.1 Oscillospiraceae bacterium
ACTCGCAATGTCCATGACACTCACCGGCTGCAGCTTTTCTGACATCGACGAATCGGTCGTGGACTCGCTCTCGACCATGCTCGGAAGCTTGTCAGAATCAGATTCCGGCGAAGCATCGGACGATTCCGGTGCGCAAGTCAGCAATCTCTCCCTTTCGGCGAATGCCCCCTACTCCATGGATCCGACATCGCTGTTCACCGAGCGTGACCTGTCGGATACCTACGAGGTGACCACAGAGATCACGCTGAATGACGATTCTGCGTCTGTTTCCGGTGAGGGTGCATCCGCAGACGGTTCGACCGTCACTGTCACCGGCGAAGGCGTTTACCGCGTCACGGGCAAGCTCACTGACGGCAGGATCGTTGTCAATGCGCCCGATGCCAAGGTCCAGATCGTCCTCGACGGCGCGGAGATCACCAGTTCCGACGGCTCTGCGATCATGGTGGAAAGCGCGAAGAAAGTCTTCCTCACCCTCGCAGACGGTTCTGAAAATACCGTTTCCGACGGCAAGACCTATGCCGATACCGCGGACGGTTCTCCCGATGCCGCGATCTACTCGAAGGAAACCCTGACCATCAACGGTTCCGGTTCCCTGAACGTGAACGGCAACTACAACGAGGGCATCACCTCGAAGGATGAGCTTGTCATCACCGGCGGCACGATCCGCGTCACTTCCACCGGAAACGGCATCAAGGGCAAGGATCACATCGCTGTCTGCGGCGGTGACATCCAGATCACTTCCGGCGGCGACGGCATGAAAGCTACCAACAATATTGACGCAGGCATGGGCTTTGTCTTTATCGGCGGCGGCACGATCACCATTGACGCGCAGGAGGACGGCATTCAGGCGGAAACCGAACTCGTCCTCGAAGGCGGCACACTCGACATCACATCCGGCGGCGGCTCAGAAAACGCACCTGCCCACACGGGTGATTTCATGGGCGGAGCCGGCGGCATTTTCGGCGGCAGAGGCAATTTTGACCGCAATGCCGAGAATACCGACGGTACACAGCAGTTTGGCGGCAAGGGCGGCTTTGACCGCAGAAATCACCAGAACACCGAAGCGCAGACCACCGAGGCCGCTTCTGAACCCTCCGGCACTCCCACGGTGTACCAGACAGCAAACATGACACAGCCTACGGAAGGAGCACCCGACGGCGAACTTCCTTCTGAAAATACAGTTCCCTCCGGCGAGCAGATCCCGAACGGCGGACAACTGCCGCAGGACGGTCAGATGCCGGCAAACGGGCAGGCACCTGCCAACAACGGGCAGATTCCCGACAACGCGCAAGTCCCTGCCAACAACGGGCAGATTCCCGACAATGCGCAGACAGCGCCTGCCGCGGAAACAGATTCCGCAGATACCACGGATACTGTCAGCATCAAGGGGCTGAAAGCCGGAACACTGCTCTACATCGGCAGCGGCGAGATCAAGGTCAATGCCGCGGATGATGCGCTCCATTCCAATCAGGCGCTCTCCATCGCAGGCGGCACGATCGAACTCCAGGCCGGCAGCAAGGGCGTTCATGCGGACACGACCGTGGACATCTCCGGCGGCACTTTACACATCACAGAATCCTACGAGGGCATCGAAGCCGCAGACATTACGGTGTCCGGCGGTAACCTCGTTATCAAGTCCTCTGACGACGGCTTCAATGCGAGCGACGGTTCGGCTGAGGGCGCGATGGGCAGAGCCGTCAGTGCATCCCTGACCATCAGCGGCGGTGAAGTCACGGTCGATGCCGGCGGTGACGGTCTCGATTCCAACGGCGACCTCACGGTGTCCGGCGGTACGGTCTACGTCAACGGCCCGACCAATGCCGGCAACGGCGCACTCGATTCCAACAATTCCCTGAGCTGCACGGGCGGCACACTCATTGCCGTTGGTGCATCCGGTATGGCAGAATATCCCGATGGTACGCAGGAAACCATCGTCCTCACCACGACGGAAACACAGTCGGCAAATACGGAGGTCGTCATCACCGACGCTTCCGGCAACGTGATCGCGACCTTCACGCCGACCAAAACGTGGAATTCCTTCATCATCAGCACGCCTGACCTGAAAACCGGCGAGACCTACAGCTTCACGCTGAACGGCGCGGAGGCCGGCAGCGTCACGCTCGACGAAACGGTCAGCTTCATCGGTGAAGCCGGCGGCATGATGGGCGGCGGTATGATGGGCGGACGCGGCGGTATGGGCGGCGGTCAGATGCCGGACGGCGGCAATTTCGATCCGGAGAACCTGCCGGACGACTTCGATCCGTCCCAGATGACACCCCCGGACGGCGGGAATTTCGATCCTGCGAATCTCCCGGAGGACTTTGATCCCTCCCAGATGACGCCCCCGGATGGTGGCAGTTTTGATCCGTCGCAGATGCAGAGCCCGACGGAATCCAATTGATCAGCCTTCTTCAACATTTCCTTTCGACATAGAGAGAGCAGGCGAGCCGATGTGCAGTGGCTCGCTTGCTTATTTTTTCTCCACCTGTTGACGCTTCCCCCAAAATGTGGTATACTATATCATGGTATGTTATAGGCATATCCCATCATGAATATAACGGACATCCATGACAAAAGGGGGAGACTCTTATGAACGATACGTCTCATTACAATGAATGCGCGGAGCTTTTACTGAAATTCAAAAACGGCTATATGAAACGGCTCATCGCCACCGGTGTCGCGCTTCTCATCAATTTCTATATGCAGACCTACGTCTTTGCGATGAAATACACCGGCGAGAGCATCGCTTCTGTCATGTATGCCAACGACGGCAAAGCTGTCAGTCCCGTCGGCGGACTCCTGTCGATCGGGTTTACAGCGATCGCCTTTGTCGTGGGGTTACTGATCTTCCGGCACAGCAAAAGCAACAAGCTGAAATTCGGCTACGTTGCGGGCGTGACGACCTTCATGGGCATCGTGACCATCATCAATCACGTCAATTCTGCCAAAAACGTACAGGGGGCCGGTGTCGGCGTTTCCCATCTGGCATTCGGTATGGGTGTCCTGACGCTGCTTCTCAGTCTGGGATTGCTGGCGGCGGTGTTCTTTTCGGATATTGAGCATCCCAAACGGATCTTCATCGTGCTGGGGCTGACGCTGATCGGGACGATCGCCGGGGCCTTCAATCCCATCATCTCGATCCCGGTCGGGCTGATGTTCGTCCTCGCCGTGCCGCTGTACAGCAAGGCGGAATGGCTCACGCAGCAGGAGGGCTATCCGTATTTCAACGAACGTTTCCGGCAGCAGCAGGAATACGCCGAGTACAAGCCCCTCCACAAGCTCGACCATCGCTCCTACGCGGAAATGATCGACATCGACGAGGGGAATGCTCAGCAGGATCTCAACAAGGAGAAAGAACGCCAGCACCGCGAAAAACAGCGCATCGAACGCGGCGAGCATATGACCTATACCCTGCATCAGAATGCGGATTCCGCCGAAATGCCGTCCATTGATGACATCCGCGAGGTCACAGAGCCTCTGCCGGAGCCGGAGCTGCCGGATGTGGATGCGATTCCCGATCCTGTCTGGAATACACCGGAGCCGCAGGATCTCCCCGAAGCCGATCCGCTGTCCGGTTTCCCCGAAACCCGCTGGGATATGCCGGAAGCTAACTGGGATGTGCCGGATGTGGCAGCGGATATCCCCGATCTGCCGGACATTCCGGATATCCCACAGATTTAAGGAGTGACACTATGTTTGCGATTACGAACAGCATTGGTCTGTTTGGCATGAATGCCTTTTCTGTGACCGTGGAAGCGGAGATGTTCAAGGGGCATCCGCAGTTTGACATCAGCGGTCTGCCGGATACCTGCATCAAGGAAAGCCGTGACCGCGTGCGCAGCGCACTGGCTTCCCTCGGCGTGGAATTCCCGAAGCAGCAGGTCCTCATCAATCTTGCTCCCGCCAACGTCCGCAAATCCGGCACCAGCTTCGATCTGGCGATGATCGTGTCGCTGATGCAGTCCCTCGGGATGCTGCCGCCGGAAATGCCGGAGCGCGTCTTCATCGGCGAGCTCGGCCTCAATGGCACCCTCCATGGCACGCGCGGTGTCCTGCCGATGGTCATGCACGCCAGAAAGGAAAAATTCCGCGAGATCTACGTCCCCAAGGATAACCTCACGGAAGCGGCTGTCGTGGGCGGGATCGACGTTTACGGCGTGGAGAACATCCAGGAGCTGTTTGCCCACCTGACAGGCGTACATCCCCTCACACCGGCTCCCGTGATCCGCGCCAGCAGCATCGAGCAGCTCGAGAATATGCTGGATTTCAGCGATGTACACGGACAGGAGGTCGCACGGCAGGGCGTGGAGATCGCGGCTGCGGGCGGCCATAACATTCTGCTCATCGGAGCCCCGGGCAGCGGCAAGAGTATGCTCGCCAAGCGAATTCCCTCCATTCTGCCTCCGATGACACCGAACGAGGTCCTCGACACCACGAACGTTTATTCCGTGGCTGGGCAGCTGCCGCCGGATCGTCCGCTGATCAAGCAGCGCCCTTTCCGGGCGCCGCATCATACGGTGTCCTCCGCAGGACTCGTCGGCGGTGGCAGCATCCCGGCGCCGGGGGAGATCTCCCTGGCACACAACGGTGTACTGTTTCTTGATGAGCTGGCGGAATTTGAACGCTCCACCCTCGAGATCCTCCGCCAACCCCTGGAAAACCACGAGGTCTCGATCGCCCGTGTCGCCGGAAGTGCGGTATATCCCTGCAATTTCATGCTGGTCGCTGCCATGAATCCCTGTCCGTGCGGCTATTACGGCTCGGCGACCAGACAATGCACCTGCACCCAGCGGCAGGTGAGGTCGTATCTGGGGAAGATCTCCGGTCCGCTGCTGGATCGGTTCGATCTGCAGGTCGATGTGGATACGGTGCCCTTTGAGAAGCTGGCTTCGGAGGAGCCTGAGGAATCCAGCGCCTCCATCCGTGAGCGTGTCACACAGGCGCGTCTCCGGCAGATCAAGCGCTTTTCCGGCACCAGGATCTACAGCAACGGGATGCTCCCCGACCGGCTGCTGCCGACCTACTGCAAGCTCGACGAGCCGTCCGAACGCCTGATGGAATTCGCACACCGGCAATACGGGATCAGTGCGCGGACGCACTACCGCGTGATCCGCGTCGCACTGACGGTCGCTGATCTGCGCGGTCACGAACACATCGAACGGAGCGATGTCGCAACAGCCCTCCAGTTCCGCGGTCTGGAAAGCAATTTTCTGTATGCCAGCCGTCCCAGGGGAACCAAGTCTCCTGTCCAATAGCCATAGAACAGAATAGGTGTAGAACATGAAACAATTCTTTGAAAATCTGCGAAAATACCTGCGGATGTCCGATCTCTCCCTGATCGCGGCGGCGCTGGTGGTCTCCGCGATCAGCTGCACGATGCTCTACAGCATCGCTTCCAATGAACTCCTGTCGCGCTGCGATATGGGAACCGTCCGCACACAGGCGATCGCGACCGTCCTCGGTCTGATCGTCATTGTTGTGCTAAGTGTTTTGGATTATAACAAATTCGTCCGGCTATGGATGATCTATGCGCCGGCGGCGTTATTTCTGGTGCTGCTGACCTTTACGGCGCTCGGCTACCGGCGTGAGGGCGCGGACGACCGCAACTGGCTGGCCATCGGCAGCTTTTACCTCCAGCCGTCCGAGATCCTCAAGCTGGCCTTCATCCTGACCTTCTCCCTCCACCTCTCGCGCGACGAGGAGAACATGAACAAGCTCTCCCACTTTGCGCTGCTCTGCCTGCATGGAATGATCCCCATCGGGCTGGTCGCCCTGCAGGGTGACTACGGTACCGCGATCGTCTTTGCGATCATCTTCCTGGCGGAGATCCTCAGCGCCAGAATTGCCGTGCGCTACATCATCGCCGGTGTGATCGCCATTCCGCTGGCGTGCCTGTTCGCATGGAATTTCCTTCTACAGGACACCCACAAGAACCGTATCCTCGTCCTGATCCACCCCGGCACCGATCCCGAAAACCTCGAATATCAGCAGGACATGGGACTCTCGGCGCTTGCAAACGGCGGCACCTTCGGGCAGGGGCTGGCAGGCGGCAGCTATATCAAGGTCCCTGAGATGCACAACGACTTCATGTATGCCTATGTCGGGCAGGTCTGGGGCATTGTTGGCTCGCTGATCGTGCTGGGGCTGCTGGTGTTCATCTGCCTGAAAACGCTCACGGACTCGCTCGGCTCGAAGAATCTGCTGGGCAAATTCATCTGCATCGGCACCTTCGGGATGCTGTACGCCCACTGCTTCATGAACATCGGCATGGTGCTGAAGGTGATGCCGGTCATCGGTATTCCGCTGCCCTTCATGAGTGCCGGCGGTACGGCGGTGCTGTCGATGTATACCGCCATCGGCATCGTGAATTCCACGCGCTGCCACAATGTCCGGAAGTACCGCATCAACTATGTGGCAGAACCCGATTAAAGAAAGGACACCCCATGCAAAAACGCAAACTCATCTACCCCATCCTGCTGGCCGCCCTGATGGGGATGATCTTCTGGTTTTCCTCGCAGCCGGCGGATGACAGCACGGAGACCAGCGGCCATTTCACGACGATCGCAGCGCACCTGTTCATCAGCAATCTCGACGACTTCGAGCCGGGAACGCAGGCGCAGATCATCGACGGCTTCTCGTTTATCGTGCGGAAAACCGCGCATTTCTGCGAATACGCCCTCATGGGATGCCTGTGGTATCTCTGGCTGCGGCACAAAAAAGGCGCCCCCCTCTGGGCGCTGCTGGCTTCGGCGGCGTACTCGTGTACGGATGAGCTCCACCAGCGGTTCGTACCGGGCAGAAGCGGAGAACTGCGCGACGTACTGGTCGATTCCTCCGGCGCCCTGGCCGGCATCGTGTTCGCATTTGTGCTGGTGTGCGTGGCGGAGCATTTCTGGAATGAGAAATCAGGAATGAGGAATTAGGAATGAGGAATTAGGAATGAGGAATTAGGACTGAGGAGTTTTAATGCGCAATGCGTAATGCGTAATAATGGTGTCCTACTCTGTATAAGCGACTGCCTGCGCTCGTTCACTCGCTGGGCATCTGCTTAGGCTTGCGCCGGACGGAATAAAATAGTTAGAAAAAGCCCTCGGCTAAGGGAGGTTCATCCCAAAGCTAAGGGCTTTTTCTAATAGGAAAACGATTTTGAAAACGCGCCGCAAGGCGCACCAATCATTCCTAATTCCTCATTCCTAATTCCTAATTTCTCATTGTACCGCTACGCTGTCCAGCGCTTCCCCGATCTGATCCCGGATGATGAGGTCGGCGTTTTTGTCGGCGGAGGTTTCGTCGCGGTTCATGACGATCAGGTGCGAACCGTTGAAATAGCGCAGAAATCCGGCTGCCGGGTAGACGTTCAGCGAGGTGCCGCCCACGATCAGGACATCCGCCTGCGAGATGGCGTTCACGGCGTGTTCGATCGTGTCGTTCGGGAGTCCCTCCTCGTAGAGTACCACGTCCGGCTTGACCAGTCCGCCGCATTTCTCGCATTTCGGGATGCCGGCCGATTCCAGGATCCAGTGCGCATCGTAGAGCGCTCCGCATTTCTGGCAGTAATTCCGGTGAACACTGCCGTGGAGCTCATCCACGACCTTCGATCCGGCAAGCTGATGGAGTCCGTCGATATTCTGCGTCACCACTGCCGCAAGGTGTCCGGTCGCTTCGAGCTCGGCGAGTTTCCGGTGGGCGGCATTGGGCTTGGCATCAAGGCAGAGCATCTTGTCGCGGTAGAAGCGGTAGAATTCCTCCGTGTGACGATAGAAAAACGTCGCAGACAGGATGGTTTCCGGCGGGTAGTCGTACTTCTGGTTGTACAGCCCGTCCACGCTCCGGAAGTCCGGAATGCCGCTTTCGGTGGAAACGCCTGCGCCGCCGAAAAAGACAAGCTTCCTCGCGCGGTTCAGGATCGACTGCAATTTCTCATGCTGTTCGGGTGTCATGGATCTATACCTCCTTGTGCTAATTTATGCTGATATTCAGCGATTATTGATATGCTCCGGATACAGGTCGTGGTGCGTCAGGCGATCCCATGCGACCTGCTCCCACTTCGTCCCCGGTCTGCCGTAGTTGCAGTACGGATCAATGGAAATGCCGCCGCGCGGCAGGAATTTTCCCCAGACTTCGATGTAATACGGATCCATGAGCCGGATGAGGTCATTCATGATGATGTTTACGCAGTCCTCGTGGAAGTCGCCGTGGTTGCGGAAGCTGAACAGGTAGAGCTTGAGGGATTTCGACTCGACCATCTTCACAGCGGGGACGTAGGAAATGTAGATCGCCGCGAAATCCGGC
>JAFPXW010000284.1 GCA_017394565.1 Oscillospiraceae bacterium
GCAGACTGCACAAATTTTTCATGCAGATTTTGCTGGAAGCTGTCATTATTATAGCATACTTGAAGGGATGTGTCAAATGCGATCACAGATTCTTAAAAATTTTTGCAAAAGGTGTTTACATTACGGTTTTTTTGTGTTATAATAATACAGTATAGAAAAACAGCCGGTGCGGGACGTATCACACCGGACAAATGTGGAATGAAGGACGAGAGGAGAACCCTAATGGCACAAAATCGGAATCAGAGAAACTATCGCGTCAGATACGACCGTATTATTTTCTGCGCGATCATTCTCGTTGTGATGATCCTGCTTCTGACCTCCTGCATCAGCAGCTGCGGCAAGAAGAAGGAAAAGAAAGATACACCGACCGACTCCCTGCAGGATCAGCTTCTGACCGAACCCGGCGGACAGGGTGAAACGCTTCCGGTCGTGACCGAAGCCGGAAATGCCGGTTATTCGACCATTTCCAAGGATAGCGAAGAAATTCACGTCGGCGATCTCATCCTTGCCAACAAGGAACATCCTGTGGAATACGATCAGGATGCCATCAATGACGGCACTTCCAAGGAGATCAATTTCGTCACGGTCAAGAGCATCCTCGACACCAAGGAATCCCCCAAGCACTACACCGCTTCCGACTGGGAGGTCGGTCTGGACCGCACCGCGGCACTGGCGATGGATGCGTGGTTCGAGGGCTTCTACGATGCGACCGGCAACACGGATATCCGCATGATCGGCGGCTATCGCCCGGATTCCGACGATTACGACTACCACACCGGCAGAACCCTCGTCATGGGCATCTATCCGGAGACAGGCTCCTCCAATTTCTACAAGCCGGAGGATGATTACGCATGGCTCGACGAGCACGCGGCAGAATATGGCTTCATTCTGCGCTATCCGGAGGGCAAGGACGAGTACTTCGACAGTTCCATTACCTCGCGCAGAACCGCGACCTACCGCTATGTCGGCGTCGCAGCAGCGACCTACATCCGCGAAAATGACCTGTGCCTGGAGGAATTCCTGGAGCAGATCAAGAACTACTCGATCGACAGTATGCTACAGGTGAGCGCGGAGAACGCGCAGTACGGGATCTACTACATTCCGGCAAGCAATTCCGGCAGTGATACGAGCTTTTCTGTCCCCAGCGGAGACAAGCCCTACACGATCTCCGGCAACAATGTGGACGGCTTCATCATCACAGTCGCCCTCAACGATGCCGCGGCCAAGAGCAAGAACGTCACCCCTGCCTATGAGGATCTCGATGAAGATGACCTCTCTGACATGGAAGGCTAACACAAAACCCTCGCGATCGCGAGGGTTTCTTTATATGTAATCAGATGCCTTGCAGGGAGAAATCCGGCGTGTAGGTCGGTTCCGCCGAGGACTTGTCCTGCGTGAATCCCTGAAATCCCAGCTCTGCAGCAGTTTCGGCGACGCTGCGGTATTCCATCTTGGTGATGCGGCGGTTCAGTTCGGGAAACTGGTCGTCATGCCGCATCGGCGTATACTGGCTCATCAGGCTCAGAAGAAACCTGTCAGTGCCGAATGTTTCCGCCAAATGCCGCAGTAATGCGATGCTTTCGTGCCGGTGAGCAGGAAGCACCAGGTGCCGCAGGATCACGCCGCGTTTGAGGAGATCACCGTCGAAAACAGCCTTCCCGACCTGCCGCAGCATTTCGCGCAGGGCAGCTTCCGCGATCTCCGGATAATCGGGTGCATTCGCGTAAAGCCGCGCTGTTTCGGGCGAAAAGAACTTGAAATCCGGCAAATAGATGTCCACCAGACCATCAAGTGTACGGAGTGCTTCCGCTAACTCGTAGCCGCCGGAATTGTACACGACCGGGATAGAAAGGCTTGGTTTCGCCATTTGCAGCGCCGGGATCACATACGGCAGGAAATGCCCGGCAGTCACGAGGTCAATATTATGCGCCCCCTGCGATTGCAGCTCGAGAAAAATGTCACAGAGCCGCTCCGGCGTGATGTCCTTGCCGTAGGGGACTTCGGAAATGACGGAATTCTGGCAAAAACGGCAATGCAGGGAACACCCGGAGAAGAAGACTGTCCCGGCGCCGCGCATGCCGCTGAGCGGGGGCTCCTCCCAGAGATGCAGCGAAGCCCTTGCGGCAGTCAGACGGTCGCGTCCGCCGCAGAATCCGGCAGCTTTGGTGCGGTCAGCGCCGCATTTGCGCGGGCAGAACGTGCAGTGCGTGGCGTCATATTGCATGGGATCACCTCCGGAATCAATTCAAACAAATTATACCACGATCCGCAGGGTTTGTCAAGGCGCTTGACGAACGGCGGATTTTATGCTATACTAAGGGAGAATCCCATCGAAAGGAGGCTTTCTGATGAACCTGTATGCACTCGATGCGGCGGTTTCGAGCGCCGCGACCGGCGACAACCGCAATATCGTCCTCTGGATCATTCTGGCGGCTGTGGCTCTCGTGCTGATCGTGCTTTGCGGCGCGATGTCTGCGATGAAGAAGCAGAATGACAAGAAAAATGCCGGAAAACCGAAGGATAAGAAAGATCAGTAAGATCAATTTGTGAAATCCGCCCAGAATCCAGATGATTTCAACAAGAAAATTCTATGAAGAAGATCCTTGCAATCTACCGGAAAATATGGTATAATATGAAAGATTTCGCACGCCTTGTGATTTTGCGGCACGGTGCCCGGATGTCCGGGTTGTCAGGCAAACAGCAGGCGGAGGATTCAAAATAAGCCCATACAGGGCAAAAAAACCAAACATTTTTAGGAGGAACTATCATGAGCGTAGTATCTATGAAGCAGCTGCGGGAAGCAGGCGTACACTTTGGTCACCAGACCAGAAGATGGAACCCGAAAATGGCTCCGTACATCTTTACCGAGAGAAACGGCATCTACATCATCGACCTGCAGAAGACCGTTAAGAAGCTCGAGGAGGCTTATCTCTTCGTTCGCGACACCGCTGCAGAGGGTAAGGA
>JAFPXW010000285.1 GCA_017394565.1 Oscillospiraceae bacterium
GCCTTCTTTACATAACCCAGCATGGACGGTACCAGGATCGCTGCCAGTACACCGATGATTGCGATTACGACGATCAGCTCTACCAGAGTAAAGCCCTTGACCTTGTTTGTTTTCATAACGAAAACCTCCTTATAAAATATGATATAGTGTTGTGGGGAAGGGTGTCTCCATTCCCTCTCTCTCGGAATTCACCGTGTCTTTTTCGTACCGGTGTTTTCCTTACAATCACAGTATAGCATATTACAAAACTTTTGTCAATACATTTCCAAAAAAAAAACGGATTGTGAACGAGTTTTTACGAAACCCGTTTTGAAAACGTTTTAAATCGCATCCTTTTCGTCATTTTGTACAATTCATAGCCATTTTTCAAGTACCGCCGAAAACTTAAAAAAACCTTGAAATTGCGTGGGATACGCATCCCTGTCCGAAACAATTCACTAATATTTTGTACATATTTTACTTGTTGTATATTTAACTTGTTCATAAATACAGGCGGTACATCAGAGCATATTTTTTGCATTCTGGACTGCCAAAATCTGCCTTTTGGCGCTCCTTAATCAGACGCAAAGGGGGCGCACAAAAAGCCCCCCCACTTCCATGGGGAGGCTCTGCTGCCCTCCTATGACGCCTTCGGCAGAAACCGCGACAGTTCCTCGATCGGGATCGGCTTGGAGTATTTGTAGCCCTGGAGGTACCGCGCAGACATCTTCACGCAGTTCTCCTCGTCGTTGGCGTCCTCGATGCCCTCGAACAGCACAGAGTAGTGCAGCTTCGAGAACATATTCGCAAATGTGCTGACCATATAGAAAGACGTCTCGCTCTTGGCAGACTCGATCGTCATCGAACGGTCAAACTTGATAATGTCAAACGGGATCTCCATGATCCTCTCAAAGTTGGAATACCCCGTCCCAAAGTCGTCCAGATAGAACTTGATCCCCAGCTTCTGCAGCTCCTCGACTTTCGTCTTCATCAGCTGAAAATCCGCGTCGCTGCGGCTCTCCGTGATCTCGATCGCGATCTTCTCATACGGGATCTGGTTCCGGTCAATGATCATCTGCACTTCGCGGCAGAAGGTTTCATATCGAATGTCCAGCGCGGAGAAATTCACCGAGATGCGGTTGATCTCGTACTCGTCCTCCATCAGCGTGCGGATGGCACCGCAGGTCTTGTTCAGGATGATCATGCTCAGCATATGGATATGCCCGTGCTGCTCCGCCAGCGGAATGAACTGATCCGGGAACACCATCCCGATCTTCGGCAGTTTCGGGCGCATCAGTGCCTCCGCCGTGTCATAGGTGCGCGTGGTGATATTGTAGACGGGCTGGCAGTACACCAGCACGCGCGGATCGTCCAGATCCCGGCACTGCACGATGTCCTCCAGTTCGCTGAGGATATAGCTGCTGTTGTAGAAATCCTCCAGATCCTTCTCGTCGATCCAGTGTACCGTATTGAAAGCCATACGGCGCTCGGCGCCCTCTATGATATGGATATAGTCCGTGGCCTTCTGGATGCCCGGCCCTGTCTCCAGCATGACGATCTTGTAGTCCATCTCGAAGCGCTTGTGGCTCTTCTGGAAGGATACGAGCATCTTGTCAATGGCCTGCTGCACATCCTCCGACTTCGGGATCACCAGCACCAGCCGGTCGCCGATCTGGTACACCACGCCCTTGCGGACGTGCTGCCGGAAGAACATATAGTACTCATATTTCAGCTTTTTTGAGCTCATGATCGCGCGGGAGAAATTGAGAATATTGCAGCTGAGGATCATTTCGGACTTGTTTTTTTCCAGCGCATTGCGCACGGCGTTGTAGAAGTAGCTCTCCGACGCCGCGCCGGTATTCAGGTCAAAGGGATTCGAGTGGAACATGAAGAAGATCGCCATCACCGGCATGAAATACGCCACGCCCGTGAAGGACATCTGTCTCATGCACCCCTGCATCGCCATGATGATCAGCAGCACCACATGGGAACTGAGCAGCCCCCAGAACACCGGGCGGATGACACGTCCCCGGTAGCGGATGATGAGGTAGAACACCGTGATCGTGAACAGCGTATGCATGATGAAGTACACATTAAAGATATTATGTACTGTTCCGTCGCCGTCGATGTAGTAGGTGAAATGGAAGATCGTCCCCAGCACGTCGATCAGCACGGACGCCGCCAGAAACCCGAAGGAAAGCCATTTGTAGCGATTCTGCGCATCTCCCTGGATCCACAGCGGCTCCTGCAGGTAGCGGATGTTCAGATACAGGATCAGCAGCAGGGACGCATGGTGCAGAATGCGGAAAATATAGACCGGTATCGGTTGGACCGTTCCGGCGTTCAGGAAAACTTCATATAGGATATTGGAATAAGAACACGCCACTGACGCCGCCAGCAGCAGCACCAGCAGGTAAAACTTACGGTCCTTGTGAATATGCGTCTGCATCAGCAGAACAAACAGCAGCATACACAGCGCCGTCACGGAAATATCCCCGACCGGTGTATAACTATATGGATTCGCCATGCCGACCATCGCCGGCATTTCGTGCGACAGCATCAACATATTGCTCCCCTCCCCCCTTTTTTTCTATCTCAAGGCGCAAAATATCTCTATTTGTATTATAACACACGCTTATCGTTTTGTCAACATCGCGAAGGTTTTTGCTCACAGAAGAATCGCGTTTTTGATGTATTGCACAATTTTGGGACTGAGGTGCTGTGCCAAAAGTCAATGCCAGAACAGAAAGTTTTTGCAAAATATTACCGATAGTAATATCGCAAAAATCAAAGGGAAACAAGCAAAAGCTCCCATCCGGAGTGGATGGGAGCTTTCAGATCTGCCCGGCCGGGGCAGCTTAGCTGTTCTCTTGTGCCACCGGCTTTTCCAGGTGGATCAGCAGGATGCTTCGCGGAGCGCAGGGATATGTCCCCTGGATCCGGTACATCGGCTTGTCGGATGCCTTGAGCTTGTCAGCATAGACATTGCCCACAGCATTGATCTCGATCTCATGACCAAGCGGATTGATGATGAGCAGCAGTTCCATGCCCAGACGCATCAGGATCACGCCGTCGTCACGGTCGTCAAAGCGCAGTTTCTCGCGGATCAGGTCTGCCGTCGGCAGGCGGAATTCCGGGAACTTGCGGCGGATCGCGATCAGACCGCGGTAGTAGTCCACCGTATCGCGGTGCAGCGTTGCCTGATACCATTTCAGCGAATTGATGCTGTCCGGCGAATTGTAGCTGTCATGCACAAAGCCGCCGGTCGGAAACGGCTTGGAACGCAGGAATTCCTGCCCTGCCTGCATGAACGGGATGCCCTGTGACAGCAGTACCATCGCCGCACCGAGTTTGTCGCATGAAAGCATGACTTCAGACGGTGCGCCGGGCATGGACAAGGCCAGCTTATCCCAGAAGGTCAGGTTGTCGTGGGCTTCCACATAGTTCACACACTGGCACGGGGAATCCGTCCAGTATTCGTTGGCGCTTCTGCCGCTTTGCGGATGGTACACGCCGCCGCAGACCACGGCACGCATCTGCTGCGCCATATTGCCGGAGGCTGCGCCGTTGATATAGCCGTAGCTGCGGTCATCGAAGACCGAGCCCTTGACCTTGTCGCGGAAATCATCCGAGAACATCGCGAATTCCGGCACGCTGCGTGCATTCCACTTGATCGCGCGGCGGAATTCCTCCAGCGGACATGAACCGCCTGTCCAGCCCTCGCCATAGAGGATGATATCCGGATTGATCTCGCGCAGTGCCTTTGCAGCGGCATTGAGCGTTTCGGTATCCAGCAGCCCCATCAGGTCAAAACGGAAACCGTCCAGCTTGTACTCACGCGCCAGATAGCACAGGCTGTCGATGATGTACTTGCGTGCCATGCGCCGTTCGGATGCAAACTCATTGCCGCAGCCGGAGCCGTTGGAATAGCCGTGGTGGTTGTGACGGTAGTAATAATGCGGATACGTCTTAGAAAACGGCGAATCTGCGGTATAATAGGTATGGTTGTACACCACGTCCATGATGACGCCCATGCCTTTCTTGTGGATCGCCTGCACCATCTGCTTGAACTCGCGGACGCGCACGACGCCGTCATGCGGATCGGTCGAATAGGAGCCCTCCGGAATGTTGTAATTCAGCGGATCGTAGCCCCAGTTGTACTGCGGCTCGCTGCTGTTCTCATCGACGGTCGCAAAGTCATAGACCGGCAGCAGGTGGATGTGCGTCACACCCAGCGAAGCGATGTGGTCGATGCCGGCAGGGAGTCCCTGTGCATTTTTCAGACCTTCCTCCGTGAAGGCAAGGAACTTGCCCGGATAACGGAAACGAACGGTCGGATCCATCGAAAAATCGCGGACGTGCAGCTCATAAATGACTGCATCCGTGTAATTGGCAAGCCGCACAGGCTTGCTGTCCGCCCAGCCCTCCGGATCGGTCAGCGCCGGATCGAACACCATGCCGCGTGTGCCGTTGGCGCCGGCAGTACGGGCGTAAATGTCGATCGTTTCGCGCTCCCATCCCTCCGAGAGCAGGGTATACGTGTAGAAAATGCCATGGAGATTGCCGGAAACGGTACATTCCCAAACGCCGTTCTGGTTCGTCATGGCATAGCAGGCACGCGGCTCTGCATCGCTGTCGTTTGCGTAAAGATTGAGTGTCACACGTTCTGCGTCAGGAGACCAGACACGGAACGTGGTCTGGTTTTTCTCGTAAGCGGCGCCCAGCTTTCCCTCGTAGCCGAAGCGCTCATCTGCTTCTTCAAAAGTCATTCCCAAGATATATCACCTCACTGTAGATTATAGCATATTGCGGACGCTTTTGCAAGCGGAACAAGAGCGAAAGTTTTCCACATTGTTGGCGATACAGAGGGCAATTTGGCGGTTTATCCGCTATCATCTATCACGTTTGGCAATTTATTGATGCATCGCCCCGACCTCTGTGAGCGTCCTGTGATATTCCGCGCGTAATTCGTCCGGTTCCAGGATCTCCGCCTGCGTGCCGAACTGGAACAGCCACCCGAAAAACGGCTGCGGCTGTTCGGCTTTGACCGGAATGCTCACGATGAAATGCGCCTCCCCGTCCGGATGGATGACAATGTCCTTGCCGAAGCGGTCGATGACGGGGTTCACGAGGTCGTTGTGCAGGCGGAGCTTGACGATGCTGGTCTTGCCGCTGAACATCGAGAACGTCGCATTCTGGTATTCCTCCGGATCGAACGGTTCCTCCGGAAGGATCGCCGGTTCATCGAGGACTTCTGTGCGCTCCATGCGATCCACGCGAAAATTGGTCAGTTTATCGGGATATTTCAGATAATTGGCAACGAGATAGTAACGCTCCTCGCTCCAGAGCAGCGCAATGGGCGTGCAGGTACGGGTGCTTTCGCGGTAGACCTTGTGTTTGCGCAGATCGTAGCGGAAATAGCGGAACGAGATCTGCTTCCTCTCGCTGATGGCACGCTGGATGGCATCGACGGTGATGTAGATGCGCTCGTTCATCTCCTTGGTGCGGCCGGCGATGTAGACCTGACGGCGCAGCTGACTGGCTTCGTGGACGCTGGCAAGTTTGCCGAGTTTTTCGACGAGGCGCTGCGCCTTGTGTTCGGTCAGGAACCGTGCGGAGCAGACGGCATCCGCCAGCAGCTTGAGCTCCGGCAGTTCAAATTCCCGTCCGACCACGGCATAGCCGGAATTGCTGCCGCGTCCGGACACGATGTCCAGCCCGAAGGCTCTTAACGCATCAATGTCCTCATACAGAGCCTTTCGTGCGGCGGAAATGCCGTATTCTTCGAGCTTTGCGATCAGCTCCGGCATGGAGATCGTATGCTTCTCGTCGGTCTGTTCCGTGAGGATCTTGTAGACATAGAGGATCTTCAGGCGTTGGTTGGTGGTCTTTGCAGTGTCCGGCATGGGATCACGCTCCTTTTTTAATACTTGTATACTTCTATTATACCACAACTGGTGTTTCGTTTTCAGGACAATGGAGATTTCAGGGCAAAATTTTCCGCCGATGTCCTCGGCGGAAATGTTTTTTTGCAGGGAAAGATCACTTCCCGTTCAGAAAATCCTGATACCGGTCGCAGATCTCCTTCGTTTCGCCGAATGCGACCTGATTGCCGCGATCCAGCCAGAGGACTTTCGTTGCCATGCGGCGGATCTGTTCGAGCGAGTGGGACACCAGCAGTGTGGTGGCGCCGCCGCGGATGATCTCCAGCATTTTCTCCTCGGATTTCTTGCGGAAGGCGCCGTCGCCGACGGACAGCACCTCGTCCAGTATCAGGATGTCCGGCTTGACCAGACACGCGATGGAAAACGCCAGACGCGACTTCATACCGGACGACAGATGCGAGAACAGCCTGTCCTCGAATTCCTCCAGCTCTGCGAACTGAATGATACTCTTGTAGGTCTGGTTCATGAATTCGCGTGTATAGCCCAGCATCGCACCGCGCAGGAAGGTGTTCTCCTTGACGGTCAGGTCGCCGTCGAAGCCCGTTCCGAGCTCCAGCAGCGATGCGATATTTCCGCGCACCGCCATCTGTCCGGTCGTCGGGCGCATGATGCCCGAAATGACCTTCAGCAGCGTGGATTTTCCGGCACCGTTCGCACCGATGATGCCAAGCAGTTCGCCCTCCTCCAGCTCAAAGCTGACGTTCTTGACCGCGACGAATTCCTTCGCGATATGCTTGCCCTGAAGCTTCGCGATGACAACGTCCTTGAGTCCGACCGTCGAGAAATCCCCGACCACATAGGACACCGAAACGTCGTGCAGTTCGATTTTTGGCATACAGAAAACTCCTTACATATAATAGAGGAACTTATAATTATACTTCTTATAGATCAGCGCTCCCACACCCAGTGCCGCGAGTGCGTAGAATGCACACAGGAAATGTGTCGGAAGCCCCGGAATATAGCCGTCGATCACGATCGCGCGGATATAGGTGATATACACATACAAGGGATTGAGGTAGAACAGCTTCTGGACGTGCTCCGGATAATCCGCGGTATAGTAGAAGATCGCCGAGAGATACATCAGCATCAGCGTGAAGATGTCGTACAGGTACTGCACATCCTTGAACAGCACAAACAGCGCCGACAGGATGAAGCCGCAGCCGATATTGAACACGATCATCCACAGGATCGGGTAGAGCAGCAGCAGCATCCGGAAATGGAACGCCACGCCGTCCACTGCTACAAACACCAGAAAGATGATGAGCGTCAGGCCGAAATTGATGAGCGACGCGACATTCTTCGATAGCAGGAACATATACTTTGGCAGATTGATCTTCGTGATGATGCCGGCGTTCGCCATGAGGGAATTCATGCCGCCGTAGGTCGAATCGCGGAAGAACGAATACGTCAGGTTTCCGGCGAACAGATAGATGGTGTAGTGGGGCTTGTCCCGTCCGAAGAAATTCGTAAAGACGATGCTCATGACAAGAAGCTGCATCATCGGTGAGAGCAGACTCCAGAGCATTCCGAGGATGGTGCGCTTGTACTTCTTCTTGAAGTCGCGCTTGACCAGCTCCTCGAACAGAAACTGATGCTTTTTGAGCAGCAGTCCGAAATGTTTGATCGATTCTATCATATAGCAGTATCCTCCTGCAAAAGTCACTCCGTGAGTTCGATCGCCATGACCTTTTCCGTTCTCTGCGGACGCGGTGCCAGCTTGACAGCGAACCGCAGGAACAGCGGCTTGTCGTCCGGCAGATCGTCCGGCAGCGTGATGGTCAGCGTGGTGTATTCCAGCTGCGCGGCAATGGTGAAGGTCTCGCGGTACAGCACCGTCACGTCCTCGTCGGTGACGTGCATTTCCACCAGGATCGGCAGAATGTTGGCAGCACTTCCGGCGGCACGGGAGACACCGACCGGAATGTGATTTTTCCGGCTGCGGCTCAGACGGATCGTTTCCGGAACGCCCAGTTCCGGCATGACATCCTCCTCACCGCCGAAATAGACCGCGCACTGCGACTGCACATGGTGTGCCGCTTCATAATCCGCACAGAACCGCTGTGCAAATGCCTTGTCCTCCTCGGAAATGACCTTGGAACGGATGGCGATGACGTTTTTCTGTTCGTTCTCGCGCAAAATGCCTGCGGCATCCGTGAACGACCGCGAGAATCCGGCAAACGGTCTGCCGGCATCGTAGTTTTCCTCGTAGAAATTCTCAAAGAGATACTCCGGCTGGAATACACCTTTATTATCACCGCCCACCGGAGGCCACGAGAGTGTCACATACGGAAGCGGTTCGTACTGCGCAGCGTGTTCGACGGCACAGTAATTGAAATAGGTGCTCCACTCGTCATAGCCCTTGACGGAAATGTCCGGATACTTCGCCAGCATCTCGCGGTACCAGACCTTATTGATGAGCTGCGGCTGGTGGGAGGAGTATTGCAGGCTCGGATACCCGTGGCTGCGCAGGAAATGCAGCGTCCGGAAGTGGCAGAAATCATACGAGAACAGCGCCGTGATGTGGAATTTCCACTTGGCGATGTCGGAGAAGTAGTAGCCGCGGTACTTGCCGTCCTTGTAGAAGACTTCCTCCGTGAGAGGGCACAGCGGACGGTAGTCGTCGTCGCACATGATGAATTCGTCGTCGATGGCGCTTTGCTCCATTGCCAGACAGCGCAGGAAGAAATTCCGCGTCGAATGATCCGGCGGAAGCTGTCTGCCGCCGAGCAGTTCGTCGTCGGTGATGGTCGTCAGCTTCAGCCTGCCGGTGTAATGCTTTTGCAGGAATGAAGCCATTTTCTCCGGACAGCACACCACCAGTTCCGTGATGAACGGCATGAACGCCTCCAGATAGGGCAGTGTCGCTAAGATCGGTGCCGGACGTGCCGACAGGAATACCACCTGCTTGACCGGTTTGTGGGGATAGGGTGTCCCCGTTTCCGGCTGACAGATGAGCGATTCCATCACACGGGCAGTTTCATTCCACTGCGGCGGATGGTACTGGGTGCGGATGGCATCGCGCTTGGCCTGATACGCGGCATCGCTGTCAAGCCGTTCGACAGCCGCGATCAGCGCATCGGGATCGTCCGGATCAAAGTACTCCGCAAACGCACCGCCGACTTCCCTCATGACCGGAATGTCCGAGCAAAGAACCGGAACGCCCTTGATGAGCGATTCGATCGTCGGCAAGCCGTAGCCTTCCGTATACGACGCAAATACGACCATATGCGCCTGGGCATAGAGCGCATCGAGCGTCGCATCGTTCACACCGGACAGCAGATACAAGCCGTTGCCGTAATTCCGGTTCGACTTGATGCGGCTGACAAGCCCCTCCATCTCCCAGCCGACACGTCCGACGATGACCACGGAATAGCCCATGTCCGCAAGCCGTTTCTCATAGGCTTCGATGAGGACCTTGTGATTCTTGCGCGGCTCGATCGTGCCGACCGTCAGGAGGAATTTCCGTCCGGCCAGCTTCCGAAGGATCTCCGCGTCCGCCGCGCCGTCCTTCTTCGCATCCGCCGGCGCTGTGAAATCCGCACCCAGCGGCACGATATGAATGGGCTTCTCCGGCAGATGCAGCTCGGCAAAAAGCGCCTTGACATCGGCTTCGACCGCGTGGGTATTGACCAGCACCGCATCCGCATAGGTCAGGTGCGCCGTCAGGAATTCCATGAACCGCAGCAGTGTCTGTCCGACCATGTACTGCGGAAACCGGATCGGGATAAGGTCATAGATCTGCACCAGAATGCGGATCTGCTTGTTCCGGAGCTGCGGCAGGAGGTAGCTGCGGTTCGGGAGGGTGTGCCATGCGCTGTTGATGTCCAGGAAGGTCGCCCCGTCCTCGAAATCGTCGATGGCAAGGTATTCGTCTGTATAGCACTCGCGCCTGGGCAGCAATCCCCTTGCGCCGAGGAGAAACCGGTCATTGTCGATGATGCGGTAAGCACCGCGCGGCACGGAATA
>JAFPXW010000286.1 GCA_017394565.1 Oscillospiraceae bacterium
AAATCAATTTTTAAGAGAATCCATGCAGATGTTGTATAAAATGTTCAAGGCAAGCGGGTGGAGGTTGCGCAGCACCCTCCATAAATAGCCCCCTCCCTGGGGAGGGGGTTGGGGGTGGGGGGAAAGAAACGAGCCTGTTTTTCTAACAGAACCTGAAAATTGATTTCCGTGGCATTACGCACTTTTTTATTGACAACTCCCCATTTATCTGGTACAATAGTATTTGAGGTGAGACAAACCATGAAGAACACATTCGGAAACAGTGTCGCGACCACGATCTATGGCGAGAGCCATGGGGAAGCCATCGGCGTTGTCATTGACGGACTTGCGCCCGGGATCCCGGTCGACCGCGACTTTATTGATGCGCAGCTCACGCTTCGCAGACCGTCGGGGAAGATTTCCACCGCACGGCAGGAGCAGGACGAATACCGGCTTGTCAGCGGCGTTTTTGAGGGGAAAACCACCGGAACTCCGCTTTGCATCGTCATTCCCAATACCCAGACACGCAGCAAGGACTACTCCGCGACGCGGGCGCTGGCACGTCCCGGCCATGCGGATTACACGGCGTACTGCAAATATCACGGCTTCGAGGATTACCGCGGCGGCGGCCATTTCAGCGGCAGGATCACCGCCGGACTCGTGGCAGCCGGCGCGATCGCACTGACCGCACTCCACGGCAAGGGCATCCTGATCGGCACACACATCAAGTGCTGCGGCGGTGTCGAGGATCGTGCATTCGGGGATCTTTCTGCCGATATCACGGCGCTTTCCACCATGCCGTTCGCGGTTCTGGACAAGGCGGCTTCGGAGGAGATGTACACCCGCATGGAAGCCGTGGCAGCCGAGGGCGACAGCATCGGCGGCTTGCTGGAAACGGCAGTCATCGGAATGCCGGCAGGTGTCGGTGAACCGTGGTTCGACACGGTGGAGGGCGTGCTTTCGCACGCGCTGTTCAGTATTCCGGCGATCAAGGGCGTGCAGTTCGGCGATGCCTTTGACCTGATCGACGCCAAGGGCAGCGAATACAACGATCCGTTCCACATGGAAAACGGCAAAGTGACGGTGAAAACGAATCACAACGGCGGCATCAACGGCGGCATCACCAACGGCGCCCCGATTACATTCCGCTGTGCAGTCAAGCCGACCCCGTCGATCTACAAGGAGCAGGACACGGTCGATTTCTTCAAGAACGAAGACGCCAAGCTCCAGATCCACGGCAGACACGATCCTGCGATCATCCACCGCGCGAGAGTGGTCGTGGACAGCGTGACCGCCCTCGTCCTCTGCGACGTGCTGGCAGGAAGATTCGGGACGGACTGGCTGAGAAGCAATGGGTGAGTTTTTAGTGCGTAGTTCGTAATGCGTAGTGCGTAGTAAAAGAAAAAGTCCTTAGCTTTGGGAAGAAATCCCCTTAGCTAAGGACTTTTTAGTTTTGATTTTTTAAATCCGCGCCGTAAGGCGCATCATTCACTACGAACTATAAGTTTTCAGTCATTGACCGCGATCGACGTGATGACCTCGGACAGCAGATTTGCCGGGAGGGGTTCGTAGCGGAGGAATTCCATCGTGAAGCTGCCCATGCCGCGTGTGACCTGTCTGAGATACAGCGCGAAGTCATGCATCTCACGGTCGGGCACTTCGGCAGTGATCGCCGTTTCACCCTTGGCAGCCGGTTCCATGCCGAGGACTCTGCCGCGGCGCTTGTTCAGCTCGCCCATGATGTCGCCGGTGTTGTCGTCCGGTGCGGTGACAACGAGCGTCGAGATCGGTTCGAGCATGACCGGATCGGCATTCTTCATGCCTTCCTTATACGCGATGGAAGCCGCCATCTTGAACGCCATTTCGGACGAATCGACCGGATGGTACGAGCCGTCGAGCAGGATCGCCTTGACACCAACGACCGGGCAGCCGGCGAGGACACCCTTGCGGACGCACTCCTGCAATCCCTTTTCGACAGCAGGGAAGTAATTCTTCGGAACAGAGCCGCCGAATACCTTTTCCTCAAAGATCAGCTCGTCGGAAACACACGGCTCAAACGCGATCTTGACGTGACCGTACTGACCGTGACCGCCGGACTGCTTCTTGTGCTTGCCCTCGGCTTCGACCTTCTTGCGGATGGTCTCACGGTAGGCCACCTGCGGTACGGACAGCGTGATCTCTGCGCCGAATTTCGACGAAAGCTTGGTCGCGGCGATCTCCAGATGCTGCTCACCCAGACCGGAGAGGATCTGTTCCTTGGTCAGCGGATCCTGCACATAGGTCAAGGTCGGATCTTCCTCGGTCAGACGCGCCATGCCGGACGAGATCTTGCTCTCGTCGCCCTGATTCTTGGCGCGGACTGCCATCGAGTAGCACGGATGCGGGAATTTCGGCATTTCTGCCGCTGCCACGCGGTCAGGTGCGCACAGGGTATCGCCGGTCAGGGCGCCGATCTTGACAGCCGCCACGATGTCGCCGGCTTCTGCGGACTTGACTTCGGTCTGCTTCTTGCCGAGGAGGGTGTACAGCTTGCCGATCTTTTCCTCCGCGCCGGTACGGGAATTGACGACGCTTGCATCCGCGGACAGAACGCCGGAAAGTACCTTGATATAGCTCATTTTGCCGACAAACGGATCGGCAACGGTCTTGCATACGAGTGCCGTCAGCGGTGCAGCCGGATCGCAGGCGATCTCGACCACGTCATCACCAGCCACTGCTTCTGCCGGAGCGACTTCATTCGCTGCCGGAACGAGCAGACCGAATTCCTTCAGGAGCATATCCACACCTGCGAGCGTTGCTGCGGATGTGCAGACAACGGGCGTGATCTGGCCCTTGTTCATACCGGCGTGGATGCCGTCGATGAGCTCCTTCTGTGTGAATTCCTCGCCCTCGAAGAACTTCTCCATCAGCGCGTCGTCGGTCTCGGCAACGGCTTCTGCAATGGCAGTTTTCAGACCGTCCAGACGGTAGTCATGCTCGGAAGTGACCTCCTCCGGCATCGCGATCTCGGTCGCCTTGCCATTGGCGTCGTACTGGTAGGCCTTCATTTCGATGAGATTGATAAAGCCCGTGATCTCGCCCTTGACGATGATCGGAACGACGACCGGGCAAACGGTCGGGCCGAACACGGTCTTGAGCTCGGTCAGGACATTGTAGAAATTCGCATCCTTGTCGTCGATCTTGGTGATGGCGAACATGGTGGATTTTCCCATTGCCTGTGCGGCGGCGTAGGCTTTCTTGGTGCCGACGCGAACGCCGGATTTTGCGGAAACGGTGATGAGTACCGTGTCCGCTGCGGCAATGCCGGAGAGCTGTTCACCCGCGAAGTCCAGAATTCCGGGGGTATCGAGCAGATTGATCCAGTTGTCCTCGTATGCGAAGCCGGCCAGTGCAGTGGAAAGCGAACTCTTGCGGCGGATCTCTTCTGCATCAAAATCGCAGACGGTCGTACCGTCTGTGACCTTGCCAAAGCGGTCAGATGCACCTGCCAGATGCAGGACAGCCTCTGTCAGAGAGGTTTTACCGGAGCTGTGATGCCCGACAACTGCGATGTTCTTGATGTTGCTTGCGTGGAATTGGTTCATGGATGATGACACTCCTTTTCATAGAAAAATAAATTGGGAAATCATTTCAGATCCCGTCCATCCAGACCGGACGGGTTCCGGATGAAGCATTGTGTACGATATATCGGGACAAATGTCGCCCTGTCCGCACCGGATCCGGATGCGTGATACAGAATGGCGTCCCGCGAATCACACCCCTATTATAACATTTATGAACAAACTTTGCAATCAATTTACTGGATTTTCTATATATTTTACATGATATCAAGTCTATCATTGTGCAACCTGAACAAAGGAAATGAAGATTCTGTCAAACTTCCAAAACCCGTGAGTTTTTGGGAAGAATGGTTGACTTTTAGGCGATATTGTGCTATAATAAGAAAAATACCCGAAAATACCCGGACAGAAAGAGGGAGTTGCTATGAACACAAAGAAGCTGGCAGCGTTTCTGTTAGCATCTGCAATGGCTGTGCCGGCGGCCGGATGCAGCCTGGAGGAAATCATCGACAACTATAATGCGCAGTACAATCCCCCGGTGGATCATGTTCCGCGTACCACCGTCAGCGAGAGCGAAGCATCGGTCTATGTGGAGGATGCGTCGGCTGTCTTTAATCACATCACATACAAGCAGGAGATGTTCTACGGCAAATACATCGCTGACGGCACGGTCAATACCGAGATGAATGACGAGGCCAAGGCGCAGTTCATCGCGGATCAGAACACCTTCACCATGAACGGTTCCCACGGCAAGCTGACCGTCATGCCGTACCGTGTGGATATCGGCCCGCACTGCAATGTAACACCTCTGAACTACCTCAGCGGTTACAACTGGGCGCTGCTGTATTTCTATGATGCGCAGGGCAATTCCATTCAGGTGCAGTCTGCCTATACCATCGATGGCAACTCCATGCGGATGCAGCTGATCAAGGACTTTGACTACAATTCTGAAGCCGGCACGCTGGATTATCAGTTCAGCGGCGACGTGCTGAAGTACTACTACATCCTGACCACAGACGGTCTGGAGCTGTCCAACAGCGAGGGCAAAGTGCTGCTTCGTTGCGAGGATCTTGCCGGTGAGGATCCGCAGGTCAATGTGTTCGATGCGAACCTGACAGAGGGTTCCACCAAGCTCGACGGCATCGACACCATCAACCTGACCGCGGAGGAGCAGTATGTCATGGTGGACGGCACGAAATGTCCGGTCACCGGCTACGAGCTGTCCGAGGACGGCCTGTTCAAGCTGAAATGGACGACCAACGGCATCCCGCACGCGGTCCAGACGGCGTATCTTTACGGCGATGATGACGGCATCTCGCTGATGGACGGCGAGCATTTCTACCTCTATAACCGCCGCAGCAACGATCTCTACACCAAGAAGGTCAACACCAATGTCAGCGTGTCCGACTCCGAGAACCTCCAGTCTTTGAGCAATGACGAGATCACGGCACTGGAAGGCAAAGTGGATCAGCTTTACAACGATCTGGAAGCCGCTTTCGCAGAAGCCGGCGTTGATGCGACCATCAACCGCGAGACCGGTGAGATCTCGCTGAATTCCGTTGTTCTGTTCGCGGTCGATGACTACTTCATTTCCGGTGAAGGTCAGTACCTGCTGATGAACTTCCTGAAGGCATATACCTCGGTCATCTTCGATGATAAGTACAAGGACTTCGTTACCTCGATCGAGATCCAGGGACACACCGATCCGACCGGACTGGCCGATCACAACCAGGTGCTTTCGCAGGCACGCGCAAACCAGGTCAAGGACTTCTGTCTGTCGCCGGACGGCGGTCTGGATGCGATCCGTATCGGTAAGCTGGAGCCCATGCTGACCGCAGTCGGCTACGCCGCAACGCACCCGATCTTTGCCGCAGACGGTGAGGTCGATCTGGATGCGTCCCGCCGTGTATCCTTCCGCTTCATGGTTGACATCGGCGCAAACGCACAGTAATTTACAGGTTCTCAAACACCGCCCCGGTAGGATCCATCGGGGCGGCGTTTTTGTATGAGTCGTGCAATGTTTCAAATAGATTCACGGTTTATTCATAAAATATACATATTTTTTATGGACAAATCATGTATAATTAGTATGAGTATCTTTAACTTTTTGTGTACAGCGCCCAAGCGCTGACAAGAGGTGCAAGAAACGGGGAGGACTGCATGGGAAACGGGTGTGTGCCGTGCAACACGCTCGGAATGCAGAAATTGACCAAAGAGAGGAGAATGCGACATGGCATTGGAAAAAGTACTGGTAG
>JAFPXW010000287.1 GCA_017394565.1 Oscillospiraceae bacterium
GCGTCATTGAGGGAATTGACTGCAAATTCCGTGCCGAAGCGGCTCAGGTCGAGATGAAAAAACTCGTGAATGAATACAACAAGCAGGAGCATCCGCCAGTCGATCTGCAAATCGCAAGCGGCAGCGCAGTCTATCGTTCGTCCTTCGGCGGTTCTCTGGATGATGCCGAAAAGCTCGCAGATGAGCGAATGTACGAAAACAAGCGCCGCCTGAAGGTGACTGCATAACCATACTTTGAGAAAGCCGTTTCGATCCGAAGCGGCTTTTTTATGTTGTGCCTCCCTTAAACAATTGACAAGCAGAGCCCCCGTTTTTTAACGAGGGCTCTGCTTGTTTCTCGGTATTCCTGGATTTATGAATCTGTGCTGCTTTCAAAGACGCTTTCTACGTGCTTCCCGGCACCCTCCGGCGTGTACAGCCAGCGGTCAATGTGGTCACCCTGATAGAAATACTGCGGTGGAAGCGGACGTTCGTCCGGTTCACAGACATCCACCAGGATCAACTTGACCTTGAGCTTTTCGGGAATGAGAGACTTGATGTACACGCTTACGCGCTGACCGATCTCGACCGGCTGGCGAAGTTCCGCAAGCCCGGCGAGATTCGGCATCAATTCAATGAAAACACCATATTTCTCGATCGACCGCACGATACCGGTTGTGGTTTCGCCAACACGATAGAGCGATGCGTTTTCCTCCCATGTGCCAAGCAATTCCTTATGCGATAGCAGAATGCGTTTCCCCTGCCGTCCCTTGATGATGACACGGATCTTGTCACCGACCACAAAGCGGTCTGACGGGTGTGTGATCCTCGAAACCGAGATCGCGTCGATCGGCACCATGGATACAATGCCGCAGCCGATGTCTACAAATGCGCCGAACGGCTCCAGGTGCGTGACACGCGCATCGATGATGTCCCCTGTCTGCAGCTTGCTGAGATAGTGCGCCTGACAGTCCTCCTGCACCGAGCGCCGCGAGAGGATCGCGAGTTTTTTGCCGCTTTCGAGTGTGTCGATCCGCTTCACGCGGAAGGCCACTGGCTTGCCGACACGGGCGATCAGCGCGATGTCCCGCAGATCCCCCTCCGCAATGCCCACAGCGCCCTCCTCGCGAGGGATCATGGCGTCCATACACGGCAAATTCAGCCACATATTATGGAAAATATCGCAGATCGAGACCTGCGCTTCCAGGATCGAGCCGTTCTGCCGCGCTGCTTCCAACGCTTCCTCCGTCGCGATTGCTGCCTGATTGGCAGGGGTACTGATCAGTGTCCCCTCAGGGAAATAGGAATTCGTTTTCATCTTTTCGACCTCCATAGAGATTTGATACTCCATATTATGCGGTTCTGTGCAAGAGTATGACGGCAGACAGCTCGATTTGATGCTTTAACACTTGCAATCGCTACATAATGATACTATTATCTTACCACTTTTTTAATGATTTGTCAAGTATATAATTCGTTAGTAAGCACAAATTTTGGACAAAATATTTTCAAAAACGGTGGGTTTGACACAATCAACCGTGCCTTACCCGCATGGCACCGGCTGCGTGAAGCAGCGATTCGACACGATGAACTGATGTTTCGTCGCATACGATCATGAGCTCTGCGTCCTTTCTCAGACATGGCTCCGGGATCGCGCGTGCGGTCGCTTCGGGATTCATCACGTCAACGGCAAACGTTGTCATTTGCAGATTGGCCGGCAGCATTGTGAACCGGATGCGCCCGTTGATCGGCTTCATCGAATGAGAAAGCCTGCATATCGTCATTCTGCGGATGCCGCGCACCGTCCGGCGGATCCTGCCGGCAGCAAGCTCCGCGAGTTCCTCCGTATCAAATTCTCCATAGATCCTGTGCAGTTCCATATGCTGCATCTCCTTTCAGCTGACTTTGTGATTAGTGTGGTCAAAAAATTTCGGATGATTCCACAAATCGAAAAAAAACTGCTCGGATGTGTTGCCTTTTGATCCGAAACGTAGTATAATAAAAATAAGTGTAAACAGGCAGAGGCGGCATTCGCCTTTGACGAAAGGAGTGGATGACCGTGGACGTGAAGGTCGGTGATCTTCTTACCATGAAAAAACAACATCCCTGCGGCTCGCATGAAATGCTCGTCATGCGTACCGGAATGGATTTCCGGCTCCGGTGTGCCGGCTGCGGACGGGAATTCATGACACCGCGGCTCAAGATCGAGAAAAATATCAAAAAGATCACAAGAAAGGACGAAGCGTAACCCATGTTTGACAAGCTGCTTGCTATGCAGGCGCACTTTGATGAGATCAGCCAGAAGCTTTCTGATCCGGAGGTCATTGCTGACCGCACGCAATACGCATCGCTCATGAAGGAGCATAAGACGCTCACGCCGATTATGGAGGTGTTCGCGCAGTACAAGTCGGCACGTGAGGAATTTGCCGAAGCGAAGGGCATACTCGATTCCGAATCCGATCCGGAACTTTGCGAAATGGCGCAGATGCAGTATGACGACTCGAAGGATCGCATCGCTGCACTCGAACAGGAACTCAAGCTGCTGCTCCTCCCGAAGGATCCGAACGATGACAAGAGCGTGATCATCGAGATCCGTTCTGGTGTCGGCGGCGAGGAAGCGTCGCTGTTTGCCAATTCTGTGTTCCGGATGTACAGTATGTATGCCGAGGCACACCGCTGGAAGCTGGAGATCCTGAATGCGTCTCCCACAGAACTTGGTGGTTACAAGGAGATCAGCTTTTCCGTGGAGGGCGAGGGGGCTTACTCCCGTCTGAAATACGAAAGCGGCGTTCATCGCGTGCAGCGTGTGCCGGAAACCGAGTCGCAGGGACGCATCCAGACGTCCGCGGTCACGGTCGCTGTGCTGCCGGAAGCGGATGAGGTGGAGCTTGAGATCAATCCGACTGACCTCAAGATCGACGTGTTCCGTTCGTCGGGCGCAGGCGGTCAGCACATTAATAAAACAGAATCTGCTGTTCGCATCACGCACCTTCCGACCGGACTTGTGGTCGAGTGCCAGGACGAACGCAGCCAGCACAAGAATAAGGACAAGGCGATGAAGGTCCTCCGCGCACGGCTTTTCGAGGAAATGCAGCGCGAACAGAACGACCGGATCGCTTCGGAACGAAAGAGCCAGGTCGGTTCGGGTGACCGTTCGGAACGCATCCGTACCTACAATTTCCCGCAGGGGCGCATGACGGATCACCGCATCAGTCTGACGCTTTACCGGCTGGAGGCCATCATGAATGGCGATCTGGATGAAATAATCGACGCTTTGGCGACTGCGGATCAGGCGGCAAAGCTGGCAGGGCAGGAATAATGATGAACACTGAATTTTTACACGACACACCGGAGGACATCGCCCGTGCGGCTTCCCTCCTGCACGATGGGGAACTTGTCGCATTCCCGACGGAAACGGTCTACGGACTTGGCGCTGATGCACGGCGTGAGGATTCCGTCCGTGCGGTCTTTGCGGCGAAGGGCAGACCGGCGGATAATCCGCTGATCGTTCACATCGCAGAAACTGAACAGATCTATGACATTGCATCAGAGGTGCCGGATCTTGCGCTCCGCCTGGCAGAAGCGTTCTGGCCTGGCCCTTTGACGATGGTTCTCCCGAAACGTGACTGCATCCCGTTGGTCACGTCCGGCGGACTGGAGACCGTCGGCATCCGGATGCCGAAGCATCCGGTCGCAAGGGCGCTCATCCGTGAATCCGGATGTCCCATCGCTGCACCGTCTGCCAATCGTTCCGGCAAGCCAAGCCCGACCACGGCACGCCACGTCATGGACGACATGGACGGACGGATCGCAGCGGTTCTTGACGGCGGACTTTGCGAAGTCGGCGTGGAATCGACGGTTATTTGCTTCGATGATCCGAAGACCATTCACATTCTCCGCCCGGGGCTGATCTCCAGAGAGGATCTTGCACCCTATGCGGCGCGTGTGTATGTGGACAAGGCGATCTTTGAACAGGTTGCACCGGACACGAAGGTCGCTTCCCCCGGCATGAAGTACAAGCACTACTCCCCTGACGCGAAGATCCTTCCGGTCGATGCACCGGATTTTGAGGCCTTCTCGCATTATGTGCGGAATCATGCGGTTTTCGGGACGTATTGTCTGCTGTTTGACGCGGATCCGGAGGTGGAAGGCATCCCCTCCATGCGCTACGGTGACAGCGGCGCAGAACAGGCGCATTATCTGTTTCTGCGGTTCCGTGAGCTTGATGAAGCCGGTGCGAAGCTGGTTTACGTCCGGATGCCGCGGCATGACGGCGCTGACCTTTCGGTCTACAACCGCCTGATGCGTGCCGCCGGATTCGAGGTGATCTCGCTGTGAGCCGGAAACTGCGTGTGATCGGGCTGACCGGACAGACGGGTGCCGGGAAAAGCACGGTGTCCGAAGTGTTCCAAAAGCGTGGGTTTGCGGTCGTCAACGCGGATCTCATCGCCCGTAAGGTCGCAGAACCGTCACATCCGTGCCTCCATGAGGTGTTTGCCGCATTCGGCGAGACCGTTCGCCGTCCTGACGGCACACTGAACCGGAAGGCACTTGCGGCGATCGTGTTCCATGACAAATCGCAGCTTGAACGGCTCAACGGTATCATGTATCCGCATATTACGGCGATGGTGCGTGAAGCATTTGCGGAGGCGGAACGTCAGGGGAAGATCTTCGCACTTCTCGATGCACCGACGCTGTTTGAAAGCGGCGAGGACGCGCTTTGCGACTGCATCGTTTCAGTCATTGCACCAAAGGATGTGCGCAAACAGCGCATCATGGCGCGTGACGGACTGACGGCGTCAGAAGCGGATGCACGGATGAATGCACAGCTTTCGGAGGAATTCTTCACAGAACATTCGGATCTTGTGATCCGCAATGATGGGACAATTCGTGATCTGGCAGCTGCGGCGGAAAACGCTGCTGCGCAGATCATACAACAATATAAGTAACACACGAAAGGAAGTCTGTAAAAATGGAAACCGAAAAGAACACAGCAGCCGAACTGAAAGAAACCCTGTTTGCACAGAAAAAGCACGCAGCAATGCGGATGTCTGATGCGGACACCGCCGAGTGCAATGCCTTCTGCGAGGCGTACATGAACTTCATGAACACCGCCAAGACTGAGCGCGAGGCTGCGGCTTTCTTCACAGAAAAGCTCGAAGCCAAGGGATTTGTTCCGTTCAAGCCCGGCATGAAGCTGAACGCAGGCGACAAGGTTTACCTCAACAACCGCGGTAAGGCTGTCATCCTTGCGACCATCGGTACTGCACCGATCACCGAGGGCGTTCGTCTTTGTGCAGATCACATCGACTCTCCGCGTATCGACCTCAAGCAGAATCCGCTGTATGAGTCCGAGGAGATCGGCTATTTCAAGACACATTATTATGGCGGCATCAAGAAGTATCAGTGGACTGCCATCCCGCTGTCTCTCCACGGCGTGATCATTCGCCGCGACGGTGAGAAAGTGCAGGTCCGCATCGGTGAAGATGCCGGTGATCCGGTATTTTACATCACCGACCTCCTGCCGCATCTGGCAACAGAGCAGATGAAGCGTACCCTTGCGACCGGAATCAAGGGCGAGGAGCTCAACATTGTGGTCGGTTCCCTGCCGTTCAAGGACGACAAGGGCAGCGAACTTGTCAAGCTTGGTCTGATGAAGCTGCTCAACGAGAAATATGGCATCATCGAGGAGGACTTCCTCTCGGCAGAGCTGGAGATCGTTCCGGCCTTCCCGGCGAAGGACGTTGGCTTTGACCGCAGCATGATCGGCGCTTACGGTCACGACGACCGCGTTTGCAGCTATCCGGCATTCGCAGCGTCCCTCGACGTGACAGCACCGGCGCACACGAGCGTCATCATCCTCACCGACAAGGAGGAAACCGGATCTGACGGCAATACGGGACTTTGCTCCTCCTATCTCAAGTACTTCCTGATGGATCTGGCGGAGTGCTTCGGCGCAAACGGCAGACATGTCATGAGCGCCTCCAAGTGCCTGTCGGCGGATGTGAACGCCGGCTTTGATCCGACGTTCCCGGAGGTGCTGGAGAAAAACAACTGCGCTTACCTCAACCACGGCGTTTGCGTGACGAAGTTCACTGGCGCACGCGGAAAGTCCGGCACATCGGACGCATCTGCGGAGTTTGTCGGCGAGATCCGTAAGATCCTGGACGATGCGGATGTCATCTGGCAGACCGGCGAGCTTGGCAAGGTGGATATGGGCGGCGGCGGCACCGTTGCAGCGTATATCGCGAATCTCGACATCGACACCATCGACATCGGTGTTCCGGTGCTTTCTATGCACGCTCCCTACGAGCTCGTGGCGAAGGCAGATGTGTGGTCGGCTTACCGCGCATTCAAGGCGTTCCTTGAAAGCTAAGAAAGGTTCAGCGTATGAAATTCATCTCATGGAATGTCAACGGCTTCCGCGCTTGCCTGAGCAAGGGGTTTGAGGAGTACTTCAAGGAATTCGATGCCGACTGCTTCTGCATTCAGGAAACCAAAATGCAGCCGGAGCAGGTCACAACGAAATTCGACGGCTACGAGCAGTTCTTCAACAGCGCCGTCAAGAAGGGCTATTCCGGTACAGCGCTGTTCACAAAGGAAACGCCGCAGACCGTGATCTTTAACTTCGAGGGACATACGGAGGAAGGCCGCGCGATCATCGCAGAATACGAAGCATTTCGCCTTGTCAACCTGTACGTCCCGAATGCACAGCGCGGTCTGACACGCATCGACTACCGGATGCAGTGGGAGGATGACCTGCGTGCGTTCCTGATGGAGCTTGACAAGGACAAGCCGATCATTCTCTGCGGCGATCTGAACGTTGCGCACAACGAGATCGACCTGAAGAATGCGAAGGCCAACATCGGCAACGCCGGCTTCTCCAACGAGGAGCGCGGAAAATTCAGCCAGCTTCTTGCGGCTGGGTTCACGGACAGCTTCCGCTATCTGCACCCTGATCAGCGCGATGCATACTCGTGGTGGTCGTACATGGGCAAAGCCCGCGAAAAGAATGTCGGCTGGCGCATCGACTACTTCCTGGTGTCAAATCGCATTGCCGACAAGATCAGATCCGCGGAGATCTTCCCGAATGTCTACGGCAGTGACCATTGCCCGGTCGGATTGGAGATCGATCTGGATTGAGTTTTTTTCAGCGCACGAGAGCATCAGGCTTTCGTGCGCTGTTTTGCTGCCGGAACGAGCTGGATGAATTTTGAAATGTACAAAAATCTTCCGTTTTCAGTGCCGGACACTGTGAGCAGAGCGTGATTTTGGCGAATTATCGCGTTCTCCGTCGAATTCACGCAAATTTGACTGCAAGCGCTGCTTTTCTTGTTGAAAACGCTGATTTTTTGAAACTTATCCGTTAACTCTTGCAAGACTATTCAGAATGATGTAAAATATATAAGAAGGGTATTTTATACTACGCGCTATTGCAAATCGTAATAACGATTTGCAATCCGCCGTCTTTGACGGCGGGGCGGCACTGTGTGCCGCTAAGCGCTTCGTTTATACGCCCTCTGCCAAAGCCACTATGTGGCTTTGGCAGCTGCTGCGCAGCCTGCAAAGCACAACGTGTTGTGCTTTGCAATAGAGGGCAGTATATAAAACATTCGCGAATGCGAAACGCGGATTTTCCCCTTGGAATGATGTGAGAATTCTATCGTTCTATTCGGGAAAATTATTTTTGTGCTTTTCACAAGAAAACAAAAGAAGCAGAGGCTCAGATTACATGATTTTTTCCAGTTTGATTTTTTTGTACCTCTTTTTGCCGCTGTGTCTGCTCAGCTATGCAGCAGTCCGCAGCGTCCGGAACCGGAACATTGTTCTGGTCATTTTTTCACTGATTTTCTATGCATGGGGGGAACCTACCCGTATCGTCTACCTCCTGCTCAGTGCAGCCGTCAATTACCTTTGCGGTCTTGGCGTCGGCACATTAAAAAAAGAATGGCTGCGAAGGATCATCCTCGCCGTCAGCCTCATTTATAATCTCGGAATGATCGGATGGTTCAAATATTCCGGCTTCCTGATGGAGAACATCAATGCCATCTTTGGGCAGCACTTCCCTGTTCCGGAGATCACGCAGCTCGTTGGCATCAGCTTCTACACGTTCCAGGTCATTTCGTATGTGGTCGATTGCTTCTGGGAGAAGGTCGAGCCGCAGCGTAATCCGTTGAAATTCCTGCTTTATGTGTCACTGTTCCCGCAGCTGATCGCAGGACCGATCGTTCGGTATTCGACGATCGCTGCCGAAATTGACGACCGCACGACGACAGTTCAGGATCTCAGTGAGGGACTGACGCGCTTTGTCGTTGGCCTTGCGAAGAAGGTCATCCTCGCCGACCAGCTGTTCCGCATCGTGGACAAGTTCCTCGGCGGCACACCGGAAAACCTCACCATCCTGGGAACATGGTACGGTGTCATCATTTATTCGCTGTATATTTATTTCGATTTTTCGGGATATTCCGATATGGCGATCGGACTTGGACGGATCTTCGGTTTCCATTTTGACGAAAACTTCAACCATCCGTATCTCTGCAAGGACATTCAGGAATTCTGGCAGAGATGGCATATTTCGCTCGGTAGTTTCTTCCGCGACTATCTGATGCCGCTGCCGGTGTTCGGCGTCCGCAACAAGTACCTGAGCCTGGGACTTGTGTGGCTCTGCACGGGTATCTGGCACGGTGCCAGCTGGAATTACATCCTCTGGGGCGTGTATTACGGCGCGTTCATCCTGCTCGAAACCAAGATCGGCAAGAAGAAAATGCGCAAGATCCCCCTCTGGATCCGCCATATCTACAACAAGATCGTGATCATCATCGGCTTTGGCATTTTCTATTTCGAGGATGTGCATCAGCTTGGCATTTTCTTCCGGAATCTGACACCGTTTAATCCGAACGGCTTTTTCAGCTATTTCGAGCAAATGTCTCTGTACAACAACCTGTTCCTGATCCTTGCGGCGATCATCTGCACATTTCCGCTGCTCGAACTGCCCAAGAAACTCAAGGAAAAGGCACAGTGGACAACGCCGGTCGTGTCTGTCACTGGAACACTGCTTTCGGTAGTTCTGCTCATTACCAGCAGCATCCTGCTGGTCGATGCCACGACTAAGGCATTTCTGTATTATCGATTCTAATGCTTTTAAGGGGGGAAGTTCCTGATGCAGGAACACGAAACCGACATTGACATTGAACTGAAAAATCCCGAAGATATCGAACGAAAGAGGAATTTTCGGCTCCATGAGTTCAATGTTCTTGCCATCAGCGCAGTCATTGCGCTGTGTACCGTGTTTATGATCTTCGGAAAGCGTCCGACGGTTTCCGAAGAGGAAAAACGCGAGCTGACCAAACGCCCGACATTTACCGTTTCCAGCTACCTTGACGGAACATTTACAACACAGTTTGCAAAATTTTTCAACGACACTGTCCCGCTTCGCTCGAATTTCAAGCACCTGATCGCCATTTTCCGGGATCATCTGGGAATCGACCTTGACGAAGCGGAGATCATCGGACAGGTTCCTGTACAGGAACAGCGCCCTGTGGCTACGGAGCCTGCGACAACGGAAGTGCCGGCCACGACCGAGGCTGCTGCACTTGATGCCAGCGAAGCACTCACCGAAGCGGTGACGACGGAAGCGCCCACGACAGAAGCACCAGAGGAGGATGTTGACGGCGAATTCGCCAATAATATCCTGATCGTTAAGGATCGCGGAATCACGCTGTACGGCGGCGGCTATGAGGTCGGCGAGCAGTATGCCAAGACCTTGAATCAGTACAAGGAAGCGATGGGCGAGGATGTCAATGTGTATTCTCTCGTTGCGCCGACTGCTGTTTCGTTCTACTTGCCGAAGAAATTCGCGGATATGTCCGCAAGTGAAACCGACAACATCGACCACATCAATTCGTTCCTCCAGAACGTGACACCGATCGACGCTTACAATGCGTTGCTTCCGCACAAGGACGAGGCGATCTATTCGCGCACCGATCATCACTGGTCACCGCTGGGTGCTTATTATGCGGCGGATGCGTTTGCGGCGGCTGCTGGTGTGCCGTTTGCACCGCTTGACAAGTACGAAAAGGTCACCAAGGAAGGCTATGTCGGCACACTCTATGCCTTCTCCGGTAGCTCCAAGCTCAAGGATCATCCGGAAGATTTCATCTATTATGTGCCGCAGAACAACTTCACCTGCACCTATTACGACACAGACATGACGCGCGAACGCGAAGCACCGCTCATGCTCAATCTCGACAATCTCGATCCGGCAAGCTGGTATCTCGTGTTCATGGGCGGCGATGAGCGTATCACCCACGTTTCGACCGACTGCAAGAACGGACGTAAGCTTTGCATCATCAAGGACAGCTACGGCAACGCGCTCGTTCCGACGCTCACTTCCTCGTTCGAGGACATCTGGGTTGTCGATATGCGCTATTTCCAGCCGAATATTATTACGTTCATGCAGGAACGCGAGATCACGGACGTGCTGTTTGCCATGAACACCTACAGCGCGACAAGTGGAAACGCTTCCCACCTGCAAACGCTTCTGAATCAGTAAATTCCATCCGAGGGTTGCCCGAATTCGAGCAGCCCATTTCGGGTATATGGGAGCTTTCGCTCCATAGAAGGGGGACAATTATGGTAAGAGAGTTATGCTATCCATTTGACGCTTCTGAGGTCATGCAGAAGCGCCGCAAGCTGCTGCGCACACTCAAGGAACAGAGCGGTAATGTGAAGCTTCGCATCGCTGTGCTTGGCGGTTCGACCACGAGTGACATTGTGAAAATGCTGGAGCTGTTCCTGCGCAACCGCGGAATCGAGCCGGAATTTTACGAGTCGGAATACGCACAGTACTGGCAGGATGCGATGTTTCCGAATGCGGAGCTCGAAGCCTTCAAGCCGGAACTCATTTTCATCCACACTTCCTCGCGCAATGTGCAGGACTTCCCTGCTGTCAACGATTCCAAGGAGGTGTGCGAGCATAAGCTGGAGACAGTCTACAGCCATTTCGAGCAGATGTGGGAGCGGCTTGCACAGGTCTATGCCTGCCCGATCATTCAGAATAATTTCGAGATGCCGATGACGCGGCTTCTCGGCAACCGTGAGGCTGGCTGCCCGCAGGGACGCATTGACTTCCTGACGCGGCTGAATCTGAAATTCTATGATTATGCCGCATCGCACAAGTATTTTTATATCCATGACATCAACTATCTGTCTGCTTGCTACGGACTGGACAAGTGGCTCGAACCGAAATACTGGCATCTGTACAAATATGCGCTTGCAGTACCGGCGATTCCGGATTTTGCGTACAATCTGTCGAATATCATCTGCTCGCTCATGGGCAAGAACAAGAAAGTCCTCGCACTTGACCTCGACAATACCCTTTGGGGGGGCGTCATTGGTGATGACGGGCAGGCTGGCATTGAGATCGGTCAGGAAACCTCGATGGGGCAGCTCTATGCCGAGCTGCAGAGCTATATCAAGGCGCACAAGGATCTCGGCGTGCTGCTGACAGTTTGCTCCAAAAATGACTATGAGAATGCGATTTCTGGTCTGGAGCATCCGGACGGTATTCTGAAGCCTGACGACTTTACGCTCATCAAGGCCAACTGGGAGCCAAAATCGCAGAATATTCTCGATTCTGCGAACGAATTGAATCTGCTGCCGGAGAGCTTTGTCTTTGTCGATGACAATCCGGCGGAGCGCGAGATCGTGGCGGCACAGCTTCCGGATACGGTAACGATCGGGTTTGAGAGTCCGGAGGAATGTATCATTGCGCTCGATCGCAGCGGTTATTTCGAGGTCACGAGCCTTTCCGGTGACGATGCCAAGCGCGGTGAGATGTACAAGGCGAACGCTGCCCGTGCAGCTGCACAGCAGCAGTTTGCAAATTACAAGGATTTCCTGCTCAGCCTTGAAATGCAGGCGGAGATCTGCGATTTTGACGAAGTGCATCTGCCGCGTATCACCCAGCTGACCAACAAGAGCAACCAATTTAACGTCACAACCAAGCGCTATACGCAGACGGAAATGGAAGCTGTCCTCGCAAGCGATCATCATATTCGCCGTTACGGTCGGCTTACCGATAAATTCGGCGATAACGGCATTGTTTCGGTTGTGATCGGTCGAAAGGAAGCTGCTTCCCTGCACATCGAGCTTTGGCTGATGAGCTGCCGCGTCCTGAAACGCGATATGGAATTTGCAATGCTTGACGAAATCGTCAAGGCGGCGAAAAGTGAAGGGATCACGGAGATCTTCGGTTACTACTACCCCACCAGGAAAAACGCGATGGTGCGGGAACTGTTCGGCACATTCGGCTTTGTGAAGCAGAGCGAGGATGCGGATGGGAACAGTGTTTGGAAACTCGAAACTTCCGGCTATACGCCGAAGAATGAAGTCATTCAGATCAAGGAGGAACAAAACGTATGAACACAGAACAGGCAATGGCAAGACTCACCGAGGTTTTCCGCAACGTGTTTGACGATGATGACATCGTACTGACCGCGGAAACTTCCGCGAAGGATATCGAGGACTGGGACAGCCTCGAACACATCAACCTGATCGCTGCCGTCGAGAAGGAATTCAAGATGCGCTTCACCGTGAAGGAAGTTTCCGGGATGAAGAACGTCGGCGAGATGGCGCAGATCGTTTGCGAGAGAGCTAAGAAGTAATTTCTGTTTTACAAAAAAAGCCTGCACAGCGCATGGATATGACTGTGCAGGCTTTTTGCCTATATTTCGATACAAAAATCCCGGCTGATGCATTGCACCAGCCGGGTATTTCCGCTATATCATGATGTCAGTTTCGGCATTATACCGGAAGCGTCTGGATCAGCTCAACGACATACTTGAGGATCGTGAGCGAATCATTTGCGTCGATCGAATTGTTGCGGTCAACGTCAGCCGCTGCCTTACCCTTGGCATCGAGCTGCCTATTACCGAGCAGATACTTGTTGAGCGCAATGACGTCCATGATGTCAACCTTTCCGTCGCCGGAGGTATCACCGTACTGCACATTGGTCACCGGTTCTTCGGATGTCGTGGTCTCGGTCTTGGTCTCAGACGTGGTCACAACTGTCGATTCGGTGGTTGGCTGCGTCGGCTCAGGTGTCGTGGTCGTGGTCTCAGTCGTGGTTTCCGGCGTTGTGGAAGTCGCGGTCGTTGTGGACGTGGACTCCGTGGTGGAAGTTGTGGTAGTAGACTCTGTTGTCGTAGTCGTGGTAGTGGTCGTCGTTGTGGTTGTTGTCGTCGTTGTGGTAGTGGTTGTCGTGGTTTCCGGAACATACTTCGGAGCGCCGGCAATGTTGGTACCAGCCGGTGCGCCGATCGCATCGTCGATGTAGATATTTACCAGTGCTTCCGTGGTTTCTACATACAGAACGCAGTCCTTAGCGCCGTCCGGAATCTTGTAATTCGCGTTCGCCAGCTGTACAAAATGCTCTCTGTAGGTCGAATCCTCAGCGATGGTATCGTAATGTGTCTCACCATCGGAACCCGTGTACTGGAGCTTGAGGGAGATGGTTTCGCTCTCGTTACCGCCGTCCATGTAGGAAGCATTCACGCTGAAGCTGTAGGAGTTGCCAGCCTTGAAGGTTCTCTTGTCGAGAGTCTTCATCATGCCGCACCATGCCTTCTCACGATCCATGGCCAGCAGGGATTCGCTGCCTTGGAATGCAGTTCTGCCGGAGAGCTTGACTTCCGCAGTACCGCGGTTCGTCCAGTCGGAGGTGCTGCCCTCGAAGGTGTCATGGAAGTAGTAACCATTCTCATCGACCTGCGGCTCATAATTGCCGCCGCCGGTGGTGTCGATCACGAAGGTCGATACGCTGTTTGCAGGAAGCAGTGCGGAGAACTTGCTGCCGTTGAAGTCCGGGCTTGCAGTCAGTGCGAAGTTCTCGTTTGCGGAGGTTCTGTGACGCTCGATGCCCGTGATCTTCTCGCCGCTGCCGAGGGAGAAGTCCTGAACGTAGTCGCCGCTGCCCTTATTGATCGCAACGATGGTGATCTGTCCCTCATCGTTCTTATATGCAGAAACGAGTGTATTGGACTCCGGCTGCTCGGTTGCACCGATACGGATGTCGCCGGGACGTACCCACTTGGAGTACTGTGCCATCATCGCACCGCGCTTGGTGACCTTGCCGCTTTCATCCAGCAGGCTGTAGCTGCGGCGGATGTACCACCAAACATAGGCGCTCATATTACCAACAACAAGACCATTGTGGATGTTTTCTGCGACCTTGACTGCTTCCGGGAAACGGTTGCAGGAGTTTGCTTCCGAGTTCGGAACGTAAACCTCAGTCATCCAGATCTCCTTGCCGCACTTCTCAAGATCCGGGAAGTCCATCTGATCGCGGGTGGTGCCGTAGAAGTGCGTACCGAACAGGTCAGTATTCTGGAACGCCTTCTGGTTGTTCAGGATCGCGCGATAATACTTCTTACCATTGCCCCATGCTTCCGGGCTGTACTGGAAGGACTCCGGCGACATCAGCAGCGTGTGTGTACCGGACTTGATAGTCGGACCGTAGTTTGCAATGAAGTTTGCAGCACGGTCGGGATCCCATGCGGTCCAGTCCTCTGCGTAGTCCGGCTCATTCTGCACGGAAATGTGGTGCAGCTTGATGCCCTGACCTTCCACATACTTAACGAAGCTGTTCAGGTGCTGTGCATATGCAGCCTCAGCGCCGTTATTCAGGACATACTTACCGCCCTTTGCGCCACCGCTGCCGTTGTGACGAATGTTTGCAGGCGGATTCCACGGGGTTGCGAAAACAGTCGCGCCGAGAGCCTGTGCGCCCTTTGCGGTGTGCAGCACATTTTTCCAGGCGTTGCTGTCATCACTGACGAAAATACGCAGAACCGTCAGACCGAGCTGACCTTCGCCATTGCCGAAAGCCGTCTGGATCTCGCTGTCCTTCATATCGCCGCCGCCGTTGTAGCTCTGCCACTCCGGATGGTTCATACCGCCGAAACCGCGGATGGTCTGGTACTCTGTCGTGGTATCGATCACGCAGACAGAAGCTGCGTTACCATCCATAACAGGCATCGCCGAAACCATGCTCAGTAACATTGCTGCACAGGATGCAGCCGCTGTGATCTTTTTAAAATTCATATCATCAAAACTCCTTTGTAAAACCTATGTCATAGTTTTCCGGACAGGGGGAATGGGCGCTGGAGGCCAGCGCCCGATCTGAGTGCCATACTATATGGCTATATGGAGATCTTACGATTACTTCAATTTTAGATTTTGATTTCCCCTGAAACCCTGATTACTGTTCAGCTTCCCAGCTGTCGAATGTGACGTCACCGTTGAAGGAGAAGTAAACATCCTTGGTGCCGGACAGATTCTTGTCAGCTACGCCAGCTTCAATCTCGGTCATGCTGCCGCCGGCCGGAACGTTGATGTAGCTTACGACATCGCCGTTTACGCCGCCAACGGTCATTCTGATGGTAGCGCCGTTTGCGGAGGAAGCCTTGACCTTGATGCCGGTCAGGCCTTCAAACTTCACGCCGGAAACCTTCGTCCAGTCATTTGCCTTCGCAACGACTACGGTGTCACCCAGGCCCTGAACCTGAACGTTCTTGGACTGGTTGTTCATGGTTTCTGCACCAACCGTGGTGTACGGATTGAGTGTTTCGATCTGCTTTACACCGACCATGTCGCCCTTGCAGGTGATCTTGCCAGTGGACGGATTGAAGGTCGCTTCGTTGATCTGCGTCGAACGATAGTTGTGATCCTTGCCGTCGTGTGCTGCATCCATACGGAGTGCCTGCTGACGGGAGTGGTAAGCTACATAGTACTTATCCTTGAAGTAGATGATGGAGTGGTGGTTGTTACCGCCCTTATCAATGCCCTGCGCACCGGTATTACCGAATACCATGCCGGAGAAGGTGGACTTGTTCCACGGACCGAGCGGGTTCTTGGAGGTCATGTAGCAGATGTCTGCGCTGCCGAAGGAATTGCCGTTGATGTTGCAGCCATTCGGTACGTTCCAGTTTGCACAGTAAGAATAGTACCAGGTATCGCCGATCTTGATGACACTGGATTCCTCGAAGAGGTACGGAGTTTCCATCTTGACAGGGTTGCCGTCGAGAGAGATCATGTCCTTGCCGAGCTTGACAACACGACCAGTGCCGGGAGCATCCGGAGTTGCCTTCTTGTCATCGCGTCCGCCGCCGAAGAACAGGTAAGCCTCATCGGTCTTTTCATCGTAGTAAACGCCGGGGTCGAACATCCAGACAACGTCGCTGCAGTTCGGGGACTGACCGGTCAGGAGCGCGTGACCAAGCGGATCAGACCACGGACCCGTCGGGGAATCAGCCGTCAGAACGCCGATACCGCCGCCGCTGTTTGCGAAGTACAGGAAGAACTTGGGCTTGCCGTTGATCATCTTCCAAGCTGCGTCCGGAGCCCATGCTGCGAATGCCCACTTAGCTGCACCATTCTGGGTTCTGCCGTTTTTGTCAGCGACCGGAATTGCACCATGGTCGGTCCAGTTGACCATATCTGCGGTCGATACGCAGTTGATCGTACCAGAGTTGTAGGTGTTATCCTGAATCTGACCGTTACCATTATACTCGAAAGCGTCATTGGTGGTATAGATGTACAGTCTGCCATCGTAAACCATCCAGCCCGGATCTGCGCCGAAACGCTGTGTGGTCAGCGGGTTGTTCTCGCCTTCCTTCTTCCAGGAACCGGTTGCCATGTAGTTTGCGAACTTCGCGGACATATCCTCATACTCAGGGCCGACCTTCTCAACAACCTCGAACTTGTCGATCTTGCCAACCAGGAACTTTGCCATCTGAACGATGTCGGATACTTCAGCCTTGCCGTTCTCGTCGATGTCGGCATTCTTTTCCGCGATGGAATTTACGAAACCGGAAACCAGACCGCGCTTTGCAAGTGCGAGGTCAAATACGTCCATCACACCGTCGCCGTCGAGGTCACCCTTGACGCGCTTGGTCGGGCCGAGGTTGGTAGGCTTGCCTTCGCCTGCAAAACCAGTGCCGTCTACTGCGCCGATGACTTCGTCAACGTAGAAGCTGGTGGTGGAATCTGCGGTTTCTACATAAATGATGACATTCTTCGCACCCTCAGGGATCTTGAAGCTGCTGTTCTGGAGCTGTACCCACTTGCCCTTCGGTACGGTCGCGGTGTCGATCTTGTCGTAAACCACTTCACCGCTTGCATCCTCGTACTGGATGGAGAAGCAGAACTCATCTGTTTCCGGACCGGAGGTGTACTTTACATGGGTGGAGAAAGCATAGGACTTGCCAGGCTCGAAGGTTCTGGAGGACAGCGAATAGTTTGCACCGTTCCAAGCAGAGGTTCTGCCGGAAACGTACATAGAACTGCTGCCGACATAATGCTCATCCGAGGAGGAAGTCAGTGTCGTGCCGCCGCGGCTTTCCCAGCCGTCAGTGCCGCCCTCGAAGCCACAGTCGAAGAACCAGCCGAACTCATTCGGCTCAACCGGCGTGACATCACCAGCACCTGCCGGATTGGAACCATCGCCCCACTCGGACTGCGGGATCATGGAGGTCAGCGCCTTGTAGGCTGCCTTCGGCTGATTGTTGGTATCGTACAGAAGCGGTGCATTCTCGGTCTTGATCCAGGTATTTGCATCGTTCGGGCCCCAGATCTGAACGAGCGTTACACGGCCGTCAGACTGCGGATTCTTGTTCCAGTCCATTGCTGCCTTGAAGATTGCGGTATACTTGTTGGACTGGTCAGTATCGGAGTAAGTACCATTCTCACGAGAAATATCCAGCTCGGTGATCTGTACATCGCAGCCGATGGAGAGGTACTTCTTCATTGCGGTCACATAAGCGTCAACGCCGGAGAAACCGCCATAGTTCGCGTTAATGTGGGACTGCATACCAACGCCGTCCAGCACACCCTTCTGGTACAGGGACTTGCACATATTATAAATGCAGTCGCGCTTGTGATCCCAGTACTCATTATAATCATTATAATACAGCTGGCAGCCTTCCGGAGCATACTTTCTTGCGTAAGTAAATGCCTTTTCTACGAAGCTGTTATCGCCGTAAACTTGTACCCATGCAGACTTGCCGCCCTGTCCCTGGATCTTGCTGTCGCCGGGTTCACGAGCGCCGCCGTAATTCTTGGTACGGTTTGCATCGTCGGAAACACACTCGTTGCAGATGTCGTATGCATAGAGGTTCAGATCCGGATACTGCGTCTTGAACGCATTGAACATATTCTTGATGTAGCTCTCCAGACGCTGGTTCATTACGTCCTTGGAAACCCAACCTGCGTTTGCGTTGAAGTTCTCATGGAAGAACCACGACGGAGTCTGGGAATGCCATACCATGGTATGACCACGGAACGCCAGATTGTTCTTGGAAGCGAAATCAGCGATCGCTGCGCAGCTGTTGAGCGAAACCTTGATGTCGGTGTTGGTCGAACCGTTCTGTACGAGGGTTGCGTCCGGCTTGGTTTCGTTTTCGCACTCAACGGCATTATAGTCCTTCAGGAAGGTGCCGGTGATCGCAGAGTTCTTGACAGTACCGCCGTTGAGGATGTTGCCGACACGGAAGTACGGTGCAAACTCATCCTTCAGGCCCTTGTCAGATGCCGCAGCGGATGCGATATTGACCGGCTTCTCAGAGGTGATGCTCACTTCATCGAACGCAAAGTCCTCGGTGCTGTCATTTGTGATCGTTACCTGGAATTCATAGGAATTGTCAGGTGCAGTATAGGTCGCAGAAAGGTCTGTCCAGACACCCGCCTTGACATCCTTGGTCAGGATCTCCTGGTAGGTCTCCGCATCGGTTGCCTCGTCCTTGGTCAGGACGGACAGATGGAAGGTCTGGTCAGTTTCGCTCATGACTTTTACATTGTATGTATAAGCCACGCCGCCGATCAGATAGAAGCCCTTGCTGGACGAAGCACCGTCCGTCGGATTCTGTCTGCCGGATACGACCATGCCGCGAGAGTCCAGGTAGCCAGCGCCATCCACAGCTGTGAGCTGTGCATTCTGGCTGATCCAGCCCTCGTAGCTTCTCTCGAAGCTGTTGCCAACGGCTTCTACCGATGCATGGCTGGTCACTTCCGGAAACATAGTCAGAGTGCCGGCACAGCAAAGGATCGCAGTCAAAGCCGCTGTGAGTTTCTTCAGTTTCATCTCAGATTCCCCCTTGATTGAATTGATTTGAAATTGTCTATCTGAACCGCAATCTCCAATGTTGCGGATTCATTCATTGTTTTAAAAAATTCACCACAAGTATTATCTGATAAAATTATACATCTTTTCTTCATAATTGCCAACCCACGATTTGAAGATACAGTGGATAAAATGAAGAAAAATGCTTGATTTTTTTCTATAATTATGGTATAATAGTCACATCAGGGGACATTTTTTATATAATATATCCCGAAACCATCTCATACATGATAGGAGGGCCGCCATGACAAAGCGTCCCATCATAGGTATTATTACCGCAAAGGTTGCCGATGAAGCACAGCGACAGCTGCTTCGCGGCATCCTTCACAAGATCCGCGAAGTCGGTGCAGAAGCCGTCGTGATCTCGAATATTTACAATTTTCACGAGTATTTTGCCGGCACCGAGGTGGAGAATAAGATCTACGACCTCATATCCTCTCCGCGGTTCGACGGTCTGATCCTGACCGCCGAAACCATCTGGTATGAACCGCTGCAGCAGGAGATCTACCGGCGCATCGTGGAGAGCAAGCTGCCGGTCGTTGTGACCGGTGCCAATATCGAGGGCCTGGATTGCCTGAATAATGACGTATCTTCGGACTTTGAGGATATTGCGGAGCATCTTGTGAAGGTGCATCACTTTACGGAGTTCGACTTTCTGACAGGCTTTGAGGGCAATGCGACGTCTTATGAGCGTGTGGAGGGCTTCCGGAGGGTGCTGGCGCATCACGGCCTGACGCTCCCGGAAGAAAACGTCATTTACGGCGATTTCTGGAACACTTCAGGCGAAGCGCTTGCCAACGAATACATCAGCGGCAAACGGCGGATGCCGCAGGCCGTTGTTTGTGCGAACGATTTCATGGCGTATGGCATTTGCGATGTTCTGCTCGAAAATGATGTTTCTGTGCCGGATGATATTGCGGTCATTGGCTACGAGTATGTCGGGGAGCGCTTCTATCATTCCCCCATCCTGACGACCTATCTGCGAAACCGCGAAGCGATCGGTGCTTGGGCTGTGACAAGGCTCATGAGCAAAATTACCGGCGAACCCGAACCGCCTGTCAATATCCGCGGTCAGATGATCTGCGGCGACACCTGTCCTTGCGGCGTCAACAAGGCGCAGCTCACCTACGAGCTGAAAAGCGTTCGGCGCACGCAGTACTACACAAACCTCAACTACGAGGGGAATTTTGAGCAGCAGCTCACGCTTTGCCGTTCCATCAGCGATTACATCAAGACCATGCAGGAATTCGCGTATCTCGTGCGCGATATGGTCGGTCTGTATCTCTGCCTGTACGAAAACTGGGCTTCCATCGACGATCCCATCATGGCAGAAACGGATTCGCAGCGTGCGCCGATGCTTTGCTACCGCATCATCAGCCAGAACCAGCCGTCTGCAGATGAACCGCTGTTTTTCCTGCGTGAGCAGATCTGTCCGGATACACTTCCCGGTCTGGGGGAGGATGGCTTCTTCTA
>JAFPXW010000288.1 GCA_017394565.1 Oscillospiraceae bacterium
TATAATAGCTCGACATCAGCGCCAGACCGAGGGAAACGACGTACAGACGGTATTTCCCCTCGCGGACGAGTGCTGTCAGACCAAGCATGACCAGCGGCAGCAGTGCCACGGTGTCGATCCAGATGGTGTTCCAGTAGTAGCCGACCATGTAGCTGCAAAGTGCATACATGATGCCGAAAAACGTGATGGAGATGTCGTTTTTGCCAAAGACATAGCGCAGGCACATTGCCATAAAGCAGCCGGCAAAGGCGAATTTCAGCACGAGAATGAACAGCATTCCGGTACGCAGTTCCGCCTGCGGAATGAAAAATGACAGCAGATTCAAGGGGCTTGCGGCGTAGTAGGACAGGATCGCGATGAAGTTCGTGCCCATGCCGGAACGCCAGGTATACAGCAGCGATTCGCCGTTCTGGAGCTTTTCTGCCAGCTGCTGGAAAAACGGGTAGTACTGGTGCCACAGGTCGGTGACAAGAAACTGCTTATCGCCGAACGGGTGCATTTCTGCCTTATAGAAGCCGAAGCCGATCAGCAGGAAAGACAGCACAAATGCCAGGATCTCCCAGACCGGAAGCTTCTGGAGATGCAGCTTGTTGATGAGTTTTTTGATCAGGTTGACATAATCCTGATCGGTCGCAGCCCTCGTCTGCGGCGCATTGGAATTCGGAGTTGCCATGAAACTTACCTCACTATTTCGACAAAAGATTAACGGTCACAGACGCTGCCACAAACAGCATACATACCGCAAAAGCGACATAATCCCGCGGTGCAGACCGAAGCTGGCGCAGGCGTGTTCTTCCCTCTCCGCCGCGGTAGCAGCGGCATTCCATCGCGGTCGCAAGCTCCTCTGCACGCCGGAATGCCGACACGAACAGCGGGATCAGGATCGGGATGAGGGCGCGGATGCGTTCCATCATTTTTCCGCTGTCAAGGGATGCGCCGCGTGCCTTCTGTGCGGACATGATCTTGTCGGTCTCCTCGATCAGCGTCGGGATAAAGCGCAGTGCGATCGACATCATCATTGCCATCTCGTGAACCGGGAATTTGATTTTTTTCAGGGGGGTCATGAGCGATTCGATCGCGTCCGTCAGCAGGATCGGCGACGTGGTATACGTCAGCAGGCTTGAACCCGTGATGAGCAGAATAATGCGCACGATCATAAAAATGCTCGTGTGGATGCCGCCCATGGTGATCTTCAGGAATTTCCACTGCCACAGGACCTCGTCGTCCGCGATGAACAGCAGATTCAGCACGGCGGTAAAGGCAAGGATCGGCAGGATGGGTTTGAGTGATTTCCAGCTCATTTTTAACGGGATCCTTGACAAAAGCTGCGCGATCACAACAAAAACCGCTCCGATCACCAGCGTCCAGAAGCTGTTTCCCGCAAACAGCATCACGATAAACAAAACCGTGCAGATGATCTTGAAGCGCGGATCCATGCGGTGGATCACGGAATCGACCGGGAAATACTGCCCGAGTGTAATGTCCTTCAGCATGACGTGCCCTCCTTTCGCAGGAGGGACAGCAGCGCATCGCGTGCCGCTTCCACCGTGTACAGATCCGGCGGAAGCGGTACGCCGCGGCTTCGCAGACGATTCATCACAGACGCGATCTGCGGCACGCGCAGTCCCAGCTCAGAAAGTTCCTCCGCGCGTCGGAACACCTTCGGCGTATCGTCATAGCAGAACAGCTTTGCACGGCTCATGACAAGCAGCTTGTCTGTGAATTCCGCCACGTCCTCCATGCTGTGAGAAACGAGCAGAACCGTGCTTTTCGTTGCTTTCTGATAATCGCGGATCTGATGAAGCATCAGCGTGCGGCCCTTCGGATCAAGTCCGGCGCACGGTTCGTCGAGGATCAGCACCTTCGGGCGCATGGCCATGACGCCGGCGATCGCAGCGCGGCGCTACTGACCGCCGGAAAGCGCAAACGGCGAGCGCTGGAGCATATCCTTAGAAAGTCCCAATGCTGCGGCAGTTTCTGCCACGCGGCGCTTGATCTCATCCTCGGAAAGTCCCATGTTGCGCGGTCCGAACGCGATGTCCTTATAGACCGTCTCCTCGAACAGCTGATACTCCGGATACTGGAATACCAGCCCGACCTGGAAACGGACATCACGCATTTTTGCCTTGTCCGCCCAGATATCCTGCCCGTCGAGGTACACCTTGCCCTCCGTGGGCTTGAGCAAGCCGTTGAAATGCTGCATCAGCGTCGATTTTCCGGATCCGGTGTGTCCGATGACACCGCACATCGTATTGTCCTTGATGGACAGATCGACGTGGTCAACGGCTGTTTTTTCAAATGGGGTGCCTGCGCTGTAGGTGTAGGTCAGGCCCTCAGTCGTTAGTATTGCCAAATTGCAGACTCCTTATAAAAGTGATGTGAGCGCTTCGAGGCACTCGTCCTCAGAAATGATCTCTGTCCCGATCGGGAATCCTGCTTTGTGAAGCTCCCACGCAAGCTCTGTCACCTGCGGCACGTCAAGCCCCAGCGACTTCATGCGGTCCACCTGCGAAAAGACCTTTGCAGGCGTGTCATCCAGAACCACCTTTCCGCCGTCGATCACAACTACGCGGTCAGCCTGTGCCGCTTCCTCCATGTAGTGCGTGATCAGGACGATCGTGATCCCCTGCTCCCAGTTGAGCCGGTGGATGGTTTCAATGACCTCCTGCCTTCCCTGCGGATCGAGCATAGCCGTCGGCTCGTCCAGAACAATGCAGTCCGGCTGCATGGCGATGACACCGGCAATGGCTACGCGCTGCTTCTGTCCGCCAGAAAGCTGCGAAGGTGCGTGGTTCCGGTATTCGTACATCCCGACAGTCTTCAGGGCTTCGTCCACGCGGCGGCGGATCTCAACCGGCTCCACGCCGAGGTTTTCCGGTGCAAACGCGACATCCTCCTCGACGATCGTTGCAACGATCTGATTGTCCGGATTCTGAAACACCATGCCGGCCTTCTGGCGGATATCGAACAGATTCTGCTCGTCCTTCGTATCCAGTCCGTCCACCAGCATCGTGCCTTCCTCCGGCAGGAGGATCGCGTTGATGTGCTTGGCAAAGGTCGATTTACCGGAGCCGTTATGCCCCAGGATCGCCGTAAAACTGCCCTTTTCGATGGTCAGGGACACGTCCTTCAGGATGGGCTCGTTCGGAGCCGGCGCCTTGCCTTCCTCCGGTTCATCCGCCGGATAGCGGAACATGAGGTGCTTTGCCTCGATCATATCAGCCATAGAACGCCTCCTGTGCGTCGTCTGCACACCAGACAGCAGTCGAACCGCACGGCAGGAACATCCCCTCACGGCGCTCGACCGGCAGCCCGATCTCGTCGCAGTAAACGTGTCCGCCAAACCGGTCAGTCAGCAGACTTCCCAGAATATAGCCCATAACAGACGGTGAAAGTCCCGTCGTGTAGGAATTGATGAGGAAGAACAGGGGGTTGTCGGAGAGAACGTCGGCGCAGGTCTTCACGAGGTCGTAGATGCAGTTTTCGAGCTTCCAGACCTCACCGCCCGGGCCTCTGCCGTAACTTGGCGGATCCATGATGATCGCTTCATAGCGGCGCTCACGGCGGATCTCGCGCTGGGTAAATTTCTCGCAGTCGTCCACGATCCAGCGGATCGGCTTGTCGGAAAGTCCCGATAATGCCGCATTTTCGCGTGCCCACTGCACCATGCCCTTAGAGGCGTCCACATGGCAGACATTGGCACCGGCATTCGCGCAGGCCAGCGTCGCGCCGCCTGTGTAAGCGAACAGGTTCAGGACATTCACCTCTCTGCCGGCATTCCGGATCAGACCGTCCATGAAATCCCAGTTGACCGCCTGCTCCGGAAACAGACCGGTGTGCTTGAAGCCGGTCGGGCGGATGCGGAATTTCAGGTCACGGTACGGAAGCTCCCAGCTTTCCGGCAGCTTGGCGTGGTATTCCCACTTGCCGCCGCCGGATGAGCTTCGGTGATAATGCGCATCGGCACACGTCCATAGCCTGTCTGTTTTTTTCGTCTTCCAGAGGACCTGCGGATCGGGACGGATCAGGCTGACACCGTTCCAGATCTCCAGCTTTTCGCCGTCCGAGGTGTCGATGACACGGTAAGCTTCCCAGTTCTTTGCTGCTCTCAATATTTCCTACTCCTATCTGAAATGCCCATCATTGGGCGAAATTTAGTTCATAGTCCGCATCAGCAAAGGCGCTGACGGATCAGTTCCGAGATTTCCAGTGCCAGCTTATTGATGCGGTTGAATTCGTGGCCCTCGATCATGACGCGGATGATCGGCTCATTGCCGGATTCGCGCACAAGGATGCGTCCCTCGTCGCCAAGCTCGGCTTCCCGGCGGTCGATCAGGCTTGTGATGACCTCATCGTTTTTCCAGTTCTCACGCTGATATTCCGGAATGCGGACGTTGATCATGACCTGCGGGAATCGCTTCATGATCGTCGCAAGTGCGGAAAGCGTCTTGTTTTTGCTGACCATGATCTCCAGGATGCGCAGCGCTGAAAGCTGTCCGTCGCCGGTCGTTGCGTCATCCAGGAAGAAAATATGGCCATTCTGCTCTCCGCCGAGGTTGTAGCCGCCGTCCAGCATCTTGTCAAGGACATAGCGGTCGCCGATGTTCGAGGTGACACGCCGGATGCCGTTCATCTTCGCAAAAGACGTAAATCCGAGGTTGGACATGACGGTCACGACCACGCTGTCCTTATTCAGGCGCCCTTGTTCTTTCCAGACCTTGGCAATGATCGCCATCAGCTTGTCGCCGTCCACAAGTTCCCCTGTCTCATCCACCGCAAGACAGCGATCACCGTCGCCGTCAAACGCCAGACCGATGTCGAACTGATTTTTCGCGACAAAATCCATCAGGTGCCCGATGTGTGTCGATCCGCAGTCGAGATTGATATTGAGCCCGTCCGGTTCGGCGTGAATCCGGTAAACCTGCGCTCCAAGGCGCGTGAACAATTCCATCGCGGTCGTACAGGTACAGCCATTTGCGCAGTCAATGGCGATGCGCAGTCCGTCAAATCGCTCTGTGACGAGGCTTTCGAGGTGCGTGACATAGTCATAGACCGCATTTTCGTCGTGGTAGATCCGTCCGACCTCACGCCCCTGCACGACTGTAATTTTCTTCGGACGTTCGAGGATAAAGGCTTCGATCAGCGTTTCCATGTCGTCCGTGATCTTATAGCCGTCCGCGCCAAAGATCTTGATGCCGTTAAATTCCGCGGCATTATGGGACGCAGAGATCATGACGCCTGCCTGTGCGGAGCGCTGCTGCACCAGACACGCAACGGCCGGCGTCGGCACAACGCCAAGGCAAACCGCATCGCCGCCTGCTGCGCAAATGCCTGCGCACAGCGCCGCTTCCAGCACATCCGAGGAAAGCCGTGTGTCCTTGCCGATCAGGATCGTCGGGTGCTTGCCTGCCGACTGTCCCAGCACGAAGCTCAGTGCTTTCCCGATCTGCATCGAAAGCTCTGTCGTCAGTTCCTTGACCGCGATGCCGCGCACGCCCTCTGTTCCGAATAGTCTGCCCATTGTTACCACCTCCATGTCCATCCGTGTGGGAAAGGATACCTTTATAATATAGCTTGTGTCAGAATTGAGATCTGATTTTTGCTCTGTCAGATCAGTGCCAGCTGATCCGGATCGTTGGAAACCGGCAGATTCGCCGGCACCGGATAGCCCATATGCTGGTACGCAAGTGCCGTCGCACAGCGGCCGCGCGGCGTTCTTGACAAAAATCCCAGCTGCATCAGGAACGGCTCGCACACATCCTCCAGCGTCACGGCTTCTTCGCCAAGCGCCGCCGCAAGCGTTTCAAGTCCGACAGGACCGCCGCCGTAGCCCTTGATGATCATGTTCAGCATCCGGCGGTCATTGCTGTCAAGTCCTAAGCGGTCAACCTCAAGCCGGTCAAGCGCCGTGCGGGCGATCTCCTCTGTGATCTCGCCGTTTCCCAGAATATCCGCAAAGTCGCGCACACGCTTGAGAAAACGGTTCGCAATACGGGGTGTGCCGCGCGATCGTTTGGCAAGCTCCATCGCGCCGTCGAGGGTGCAGGGGATGTCGAGGATCTGCGCACTTCTGCGGATAATA
>JAFPXW010000289.1 GCA_017394565.1 Oscillospiraceae bacterium
CACTGACAAAATTATGCCTGAAAATCCGTACATTCACCATATGTGACAGGTTCTAAGGAAATCCGGAAAGGACGATTGGCTATGGCAAGACAAACGCAACCCCGTACAGACAAATCGGCAGCAGCACATTACCGGCTGAAAACAGGCGCCATGGAGCGCCTCGTCAATGCCGGCCATGCGCCGAGGGTTTCGGAAGCAGAGATCCGCAAGTATTCCTCAAAGGGCAGATTCCGGCTCCCGCACTGGCTGAAGGTCGTACTGCTGAAATGGTGGTTCGCCGGTGCAGTCTGCTACTTTTTCTTGTGGGGGCTGGGGATCTATCTTCACGGACTTGACCTGCTGGTATCGCTTGCCATCGGGCTTGGTGTAACGACAGACCTGATGCTGAACAGGATCCTGCACAATTTCGAGTCCGCAGAAGGCGCGAATGACAAATGGATGATGGTCACAGCAAAGGGATTTCACACGTTTTTCCTGAACATTGCGTATGCAGCACTGGTGCTGTTCTGTGTGTTTCAGACGTACTATGGGATCAATACGGGACTTGGCGTCGACGCCAGGGCAGATATGTCAACGGCCGAAACGATGCTCGGTGTGGAGCCGATCCTGTTTGGCCTGCTGTATCTTGGCTTTGATCTTTTGTTCCTGAAGATCAGAAATACACTCATCCGCATTTTCCGTGATGCCCGGGAAACGGCAGACGGATGCAGAAAGGACGGAATCGCGCATGATTAAGATATTACTCATCAGCTCGACCAGCGCGTGCTTTGAGCTTGAAAATGATCTGGCGTTCCACAGTGACAAGGCATATACAGTTTCGCTGAACGGTAAGGCACTGTTTACTGCGGATACCAATGTCTTTTCGGTATTTGACCTCAGACCGATGCAGGAATACACACTGGAAGTCACCGGCTACGGGACGCTGCGTTTCACGACCGCCAAGGAATCCTGTGCTGTCAATGTCAGGGATTTTGGCGCCAAGGGCGACGGTGTGACGGATGACACGCAGAGCATTCAGACGGCGATCCACTGCCTTCCGCCGGACGGAAGGCTCTTTTTCCCGGAAGGCATCTATCTGACGGCGCCGCTGACGCTCAAAAGCCATATTACATTAGATCTCAGCGAAAACTCCGTGCTGTTAGGCCACACGGATCCCACGCGCTACCCGATCATTCCGGGGATCACCAGGGATCTCGAAACCGGAAAAGAGCTGCACTTTGGTACCTGGGAGGGCAATGCTGTCCCGATGCACCAGGCGCTTCTTTTTGCAGAATATGCCGAGGATATCCGCATTATCGGCAGGGGCGTGATCGACGGAAATGCACAGAACAGCACATGGTGGATCGATGTGAAGAACAGAGAGGTCCCACGTCCGAGACTGCTGTTCTTTAACCGATGCAAGTCGGTCTCTGTCCACGGTGTGACGGTCCGTAATGCAGCTTCCTGGCAGATCCATCCGTATTTTTCGTCATTTTTGTCGTTTCTGGATCTGCGCGTAGAGGCGCCGGCGGACAGCCCGAATACCGATGCGCTCGATCCGGAAGCCTGCGATCATGTCCGGATCATCGGCTGTCAGTTCAGTGTCGGTGACGATTGCATTGCCATTAAATCCGGAAAAATCGAGATCGGCCGTACCTTCAGGAAGCCGGCCTCCGACCATGTGATCCGTAATTGTCTGATGCAGTTCGGCCATGGTGCGGTAACGCTTGGCAGCGAAATGGCAGGCGGCGTCAGGGATCTAACGGTAGAGCGCTGTCTGTTCCATGAGACCGACCGCGGACTTCGCATCAAAACACGCCGCGGCCGCGGAAAAGACGCGGTGATCGACGGTGTGACATTTGAAAAGATCCGCATGGACGGTGTCAAAACGCCGATCGTTCTGAATATGTGGTACAATTGCTGCGATCCTGATCGGTTTTCGGAATACAACACGACTCGTGAAAAGCTTCCGGTTGACGAGAGAACGCCGTACCTTGGCAGCTTCACATTCCGTGATATGGAGTGCCTGAACTGCCATGTTGCAGCGTGCTATTGTGACGGTCTGCCGGAAATGCCGATCGGCGAAATTACCGTAGAAAATCTGCTCTTTACCTATGCAGACGATGCAGTATCCGGCGTACCTGCGATGAAAAATAATGCAGTCGAAATGTGCAGAGCCGGGATGTATTTTGATAATGTCGGAAAATTGACGATCCGGAATGTCACCGTCAGCGGCTGCGAGGGTGAGGAACTGCTTTTGCAGAATGTCGGAACACTCATAAAGGAGTAATTCATGTACGATATGATCGAAGCCTATCTGAAGCGGCTGATCGACGGTTCCACACCGGACAGGCCGCTTTGGAATATTGAGAATATCCGTCAGGGAAAACCAGCGCACTGGAATTACATTGACGGCTGCATGATCACAGCGCTGCTCAGTGCATCTGAGATCACAGGTGAGCAGAACTATGCGGATTTTGCTGAGAAATTCATTGATTATTATGTGCAGGAGGATGGCTCGATCCTCGGCTACGAAAAACCGAAATACAACCTCGATGACATCAATGAAGGCAGGGTGTTGTTTGACCTGTACGAAATGACCGGCAAGGAAAAATACCGGATGGCGATCGAACGGCTGCACGAGCAATTGCTGGAGCAGCCGCGCACTGAAACCGGTAATTTCTGGCACAAGAAAATCTATCCGGATCAGGTATGGCTTGACGGGATCTATATGGCGCAGGTGTTCAGCACACGCTATGCATTGACCTGCGGGAACGGCGATGTTTCGGACATGATGCAGCAGATCCGGAATGTACGCCGGTATCTGTATGATACAGAAAAAGGACTTCTGTACCATGGATGGGATTGCTCGCGAAGGGCGTTCTGGGCAGATCCGGAAACCGGGCGCTCGGCGAACTTCTGGCTGCGTGCGATCGGCTGGTTTACAGTTGCGCTGGCGGATATCATCGGATATCTGCCGGACGGCAGTGACAGGGAAGCGCTTTGCGAAATCTTCCGTGAGGTCATCGCAGGCGCTGCGCAATATGCTGACACAGAAACCGGAATGTATTATCAGGTCGTGGACTGCGGTGACAGGGAAGGGAATTATCTCGAAACCAGCGGCAGCAGCATGATCGCATATGCCATGCTGAAAGGGACACGGCTTGGCGTTCTGCCGCCTGAATTTGCGGTCGCAGGCAAAAAGACATTCGACGGCATTTGCCAAAAGTACCTGACAATGCGAGCGGACGGCGAGTTGAACCTTGGCGGGATCTGCCTCGTGGCAGGACTGGGACCGGAGGATCATCGGCGGCGTGACGGCAGCTACGAATATTACATCTCGGAGCCTGTAGTTGAAAATGATGCGATGGGTGTTGCACCGTTTATTCTGTGCTATACCGAGATCAAACGACTCATGACATAAGGAAAGTGAAAGATGAAACAGATCAAAATTGCATATATCGGCGGCGGATCGAAGATGTGGGCGCGTGTGTTTATGAATGACCTTGCGTTGACAGAAGGCATAGGCGGCGAGATCGCATTGTACGATATTGACATCCCGGCAGCAGAACGTAATCGACAGATCGGTGAGCGGATCAACGCATCGCCAGAAACGTTCACGAAATGGGATTACAAGGTATATCGCGAGCTTTCGGATGCTTTAAGCGGTGCGGATTTTGTGATCTGCTCTATTTTACCCGGAACGTTCGATGAAATGGAAAGCGATGTGCATCTGCCGGAGCAGTACGGAATTTACCAGTCGGTCGGAGATACCGTCGGCCCGGGCGGAGTGCTGCGGGCGATGCGGACAGTCCCGATCTATGAGGGATTTGCCCGTGCAATCAAGGCGCACTGTCCGGATGCGTGGGTGATCAATCTCACAAACCCCATGACGATCTGTACGAAAACACTGTATGATGTTTTCCCGGAGATCAAAGCATTCGGATGCTGTCATGAGGTATTTCATGCGCAGGAATTTCTATGCTGTGCGGCGCAGGAAATGCTTGGTATCCAACGTCCGCACCGCCGGGATCTTGTGACAGATGCAAGCGGCATCAATCATTTCACCTGGATCACGGAGGCGAATCTTGATGGCGTGGATCTGCTTGGTCTACTGCCGTCGTTTATCGCAAAATACTACCAGACAGGCTACTGCGAACGGGAAGGGAAAGCTCCGGATGGATTCCGTGACGATCCGTTCCTGTATGGAAACAAGGTCAAGATGGATCTGTTCAACCGGTTCGGTGTACTGGCAGCAGCAGGTGACCGGCATCTGGTCGAGTTCATGAATCGCTGCTGGTATCTGCGCGATGAAGCCGATGCAGAACAGTGGCTGTATCATCTGACCACTGTTCCATTCCGAAAGCAGGATCAGGCTGAAAAGATTGCAAGATCCTACCGGATCGCCGACGGAACGGAACCGATCTCGCCTACGCGCAGCGACGAGGAGGTTGTTGAGATGATGAAGGCTCTGCTTGGCCTGACACCGGCGCTGGTAACGAATGCAAATGTTTTGAATGTGGGACAGATGCCCGATCTTCCGCTGGGATCTGTTGTGGAAACCAATTGCGTATTCTCCCGGGATTCCCTCCGGCCGGTCACTGCAAAGCGGCTACCGGGTGATGTGAATGCGCTGGTTCTCCGGAACGCACAGAATATCGAGAATCTGTATTACGGCATTAAAGCACGCGACAAGCGGCGAATTTTCGAAGCCTTTGTGAACCAGCCGCTTTGCAGCGAGCTTTCGCTTTCTGAGGCAAGGGAGTTGTTTGGAAGAATGATCGACAGGACAAAAAATTACCTTGACGGCGATTATCCGGAGGCGTTTTTCCACGGTGACTGATGCATTGTTATTTGCTGCCCAGGCAGTTCTGCCGATCTTTTTTCTCATCGGGACCGGTTACGCATTGAAGCGCTCACAGATCGTGACAGACGCTTTTTTTGAAATGGGAAACAAGCTGACATTCCGGCTGTTTCTGCCGGTCATGCTGTTCTGCAATGTGTACCAGATCGAACGCTTCAGCGATATCAATCCGGCCTTCATTCTATATGGTATTGCGGCTGTCATTGTCATCAGCTTGCTTGCGACGGTGATCACCTGTGTGTTTACGCACGATAATGCCAAACGAGGAGCGCTGATCCAGGCAATGTTCCGTTCAAATTACGCCATCATCGGCATTCCGCTGGCGGCCTCACTGTTCGGTGAAAAGGGTGCTTCTGCAGCTGGGGTGATGTCCGCGTTCTGTGTTCCGCTGTTCAATATTTTGAGCGTGATCGTGCTGACAGTCTTTCATAAAGAGGGCGTCAGAACTGCGCCGGATCTTCGTAAAATGTTGATCGGCGTGATCAAAAATCCATTGATTCTGGGGACAGTTGCCGGCCTGTTTTGTCTGTTGATCCGCGAACTGTTTGTACAGTGTGGGATCCCGTTCCGGCTATCCCAGATGACATGGCTGTTCGAGGCTCTTGGCAGCATCAAGGGCGCCTGCACACCGTTTGCACTGATCGTTCTGGGTGGGAGATTTACGTTTTCTGCCGTTTCCAGACTGTTCAGGGAGATCCTGTTCGGGACGTTGTTCCGGAATGTGGCTGTTCCGGCGATCGGGCTTTCGGCGGCGTATTTCATGCGCGATCTGCTGCACTTATCCGGCGAGCATTTTGCAGTTTATGTCGGCGTTTTTGCAACGCCAGCCGCCGTTGCATCCGCGATCATGGCAAAGGAAATGGGTGCGGACGAGGAGCTTGCTGGACAGCTTGTCGTCTGGACAAGCCTGCTGGGGATCCTGACGGTGTTTGTCAGTGTCACGATCCTCCGTGGGATCGGACTCCTGTAGTCCTGGATGGAGTTGTCCGGTTTGTCCATAAGTACAGACGGTTTTGTTATCGCTTTTTTGGCGGAGCCGTTCTATAATAGAAATATAAATTACGGAAACCATTCCGTTTCGGAGGTAATTGAATATGGTTCTTGATATGTTTGATCTAAGCGGAAAAGTAGCTGTTGTGACGGGCAGTGATACCGGACTTGGTCAGGGCATCGCAAAGGCGTTTGTGGAAGCCGGTGCGAAGGTGCTTGGTGTTTCAAGAAAGCCCAGCACGCAGACGCAGGAAATGCTCGGCGAGGAAAACTTCAGGTTTATGGTCGCTGACCTTTCCGGACTGGAGGTCGTGGATCCGATCATTGACGCGGCCGTCAAGACGTTTGGCAGGCTCGATATTCTCGTGAATAATGCCGGCGTGATCAAGCGCGAGGACAGCATCGACTTCTCTGTCGAAAACTGGGATCTTGTCATGAATGTGAACTGCCGCACGCTGTTTTTCCTCTCCCAGGCCGCAGCAAAGCAGTTCGTCAAGCAGGGGAATGGAGGCAAGATCATTTCGATCGCAAGTATGCTTTCCTACCAGGGCGGCATCCGTGTGCCGAGCTACACCGCAAGTAAATCTGCCGTGAAGGGGATCACAATGACGATGGCAAACGAATGGGCAAAATTCGGCATCAATGTCAATGCCATCGCTCCGGGCTATATGGCGACCAATAACACGCAGGCGCTCCGCGCAGATGCGGATCGCAGTGAAGCGATCCTCGAGAGGATCCCGGCAGGCAGATGGGGAACGCCGGATGATCTGATGGGAGCAGCCGTTTTTCTGGC
>JAFPXW010000290.1 GCA_017394565.1 Oscillospiraceae bacterium
ATCAATTTTCAGGTTTTGTTAGAAAAACAGGCGCGTTTCTTTCCCCCCACCCCCAACCCCATTTAAATTGATGCGCCACATGGCGGGATGGATGGCGGATGCACTTCTGCACAGGGCGATGTGGAAAAACACATCAACCTGAACATTCTCCTTGACCTGCGGGATCTGCTGCAAGCGGCAGGGTACGAGGTCATCGTTACGCGCGATACGGATACCTCGATCCATGACGAAGGCGTAGAGGGCATTGCCAATCAGAAACGTTCCGATATGGACAATCGGCTTGCCATCTTCAATTCCGTGGAGGGCGCGGTCTGCCTGTTGATCCATCAGAACCAGTTCACTGATCCCCAGTACAGCGGTGCGCAGATGTTCTATGCCGACACGAACCGCCGCAGCGAAGCCCTCGCACGCACGCTCCAGTCGCAGTTTGTGACATTCCTCCAGCCGGAAAATCACCGCGAGATCAAGCAGTGCGGCAAGGAACTGTTCCTGTGCTACTACAGCGAAAACCCGACTGTCATGGCGGAATGTGGCTTCCTTTCGAACCCGGAGGAAGCAGCAAAGCTCATCACCGAGGACTACCAGCGGCAGGTGGCGTTTACGCTGTTTTCCGGACTGGTGCAGTTCTGTGCGGAGGAGAAAAAATAAATGCGAACCCCTGAAACGAAACGCGCAGCTTTTCGTTTCAGGGGTTCTTTTTTGGAAATTACAGGAAAACGTACTTCAAAACAAATAGTACCGCGAGAATATACATCATCACATTGACCCGTTTTGCCTTGCCGCAAGCCACATTCAGCACCACATAGGAGATGATGCCGATGGAAATGCCCTCGGAGATCGAGTAGAACAGCGGCATCGCCAGCACGCACAGATAGGCAGGAATGGCTTCGCAGAGATGCTCTGCATCGAACCGGATCTCTGTGATCGTGGTGAACATCAGGAATCCCACCATGATGAGCGCCGGTGCTGTCGCAAATGCAGGGATCGCGATGAAAATCGGCGCAAGCAGGATGGAGACCAGAAACAGTACCGCTGTGGTCAGCGCCGTCAGACCGGTTCGGCCGCCTGCACCGACACCGGCTGCGGATTCTACGAACGTCGTGGTCGTGGACGTGCCGAAGATCGCTCCGGCAGTCGTGGCGATGGCATCGGCCAGCAGCGCCGGCTTGATGGCAGGCAGTCTGCCCTTTTCGTCAAGCATACCGGCCTTCGAGCTGACACCGATGAGCGTTCCCAGTGTGTCGAACAGATCGACGAACAGGAACGAGAAAATCACGATGATGAAATTAAAAATGCCGACCGCATTCATGTCAAAGCGGAAGCACTGCCCGAATGTCTTGCCGATCGCGGAGAAGTCCGTCATCTGGAACGTCGGGATCAGCGAAAAATGTGTTTCATCCGGCACATAGATGCCGGCAAGCTGACAGAGGATGCCGAGCGCCCACGTTGCGAAAATGCCGATGAGGATCGAGCCCTTGGTATTGCGGATGTGCAGGACGGCTGTGATAAACGTACCGATGATCGCAAGGAGCGCACAGATGCCGGTCGTGGAGAAATTCTCACGGAAGCTGACAAGCGACACGAGCGTTGCGGAATTCGGCGCGGCAAGTCCGGCGTTCTGCAAGCCGATAAAGGCGATAAACAATCCGATGCCGACCGAGACCGCGTGCTTGAGCGAAAGGGGAATGCAATTGAAGATCGCTTCCCGGACGTTTGTGACGGACAGGATGACGAAAATGATACCCTCGATGAACACCGCCAGCAGTGCGACCTGCCACGAATAGCCCATATTGCCGCAGACGGTGAACGCGAAGTACGCATTCAGTCCCATGCTGGCCGACAGCGCGAACGGCAGATTCGCCATCAGCGCCATGCACATCGTACCCACGAACGACGCCAGACACGATGCGATCAGCACCGCCGTGCCATCCATGCCGCACGCAGAGAGAATGCTCGGATTGACAGCGAGGATGTACGCCATCGTCATGAATGTCGTGACACCGGCGGCGATCTCCGTGCGGACGGTGGTGTTGTTTTCCTTGAGGCGGAACAGCTTTTCAAACATGGCGCGGCACCTCAATTCTCAGCGTATTCTGCGATGTAGGGCAGATTGCGGTAGTATTCCGCGCAGTCCAGACCGTAGCCGATCACGAACGCATCCGGGATCGTAAAGAGCGACTTGTCCGCCTTCAGGTCAACGACACGGCGTTCCGGCTTGTCGAGGAGCGTGAGGATCCTGAGCGAAAGGGGATTCCGGCGGCGCAGCTCCTCCGCCACGAGCGAAAGCGTCCGTCCGGTGTCGATGATGTCCTCGACGATGATGACATGATACTGGCTGATGTCCTGTGTCAGATCGAGCGTGATGCTGACCTTGCCGGAAGAGGTTGTCCCCTCAAAATAGCTCTGCGCCTGCATGAAGCCGATCTCGCACGGGATGCTGACTGCACGCGAGAGGTCAGCAAGGAATACGAATGCGCCCTTGAGGATGCTGACGAGCAGAAGCGGCTTGCCGGCGTATTCGGCGTCGATCTCTGCGCCGGCCTTAGCGATGGCGGCTTTTAGCTCCTCCTCGGAGATCATGATACGCTGGATACGGGCGCGGTAGCTTTCGGGATCTGTGAGTTGCATAATGATTCCTCCTTCATCAGGGCACCTCTAAGAACCTCGCCCTAATACGAATCTCTAACCGAACCAATGAAA
>JAFPXW010000291.1 GCA_017394565.1 Oscillospiraceae bacterium
CCTTTTTAGCTTTAGGGAAGTACTGAATCAATCGGTCATACAGTACTTCGAGGATCCTAAAAGGGCTATTGGTGTTTTTTCCACACCACAAGTACTGGTTTAAAAGAATCAGTACTTTCTTAGATTACTTCGTGATCGCCGGTGTCCAGTACTGCTGGTTGTAAATATCCGTGAAGCGATACATCAGCTTCACAGCGCCGTCGCCGACCTCGGTATTGCTGATGACCATGTTGTCGGTCACCGTCAGCGTATCGCCGAGGAGGTAGCTGTCCTGATACGTCTGGTCATAACTGTAATAATCGCAGATGAAATCCAGCTGATCGCCGACATTTAGCTCCGTCATGGATTTTGCAACGGTGTCCGTTTCACCGTCCGCATAATCCGTTGTTGCACCGGCAATATAGCCATTCGGGTTGTCCTGGTCAAATACAAGGATCAGGTTCACGCGGTCGCCGTTCAGAAATGCCGGAACATAGCCGGAAATCGTGTAGTCATCGCCATTTTCCATCGTGTCCGTGTGGTAGTAAGCCACCGGCTGACCGTTGATGGAGAGCCAGTTGCGCTCCGTGTCAGCCACGAGATTACCGTTATCGTCGAAGCTGTAAAGATTATCCAGTCCCATATCCACATAGCCCGTGCCGTCATCATAGAACAGATTGAGGTCAAGGCTCTGCACCATTTCCCACTGGGATTCCGGAAGGTTCATGGTGTAGTCGCCGGCATCATTCTGTTCCCAGACGAGGTTTGCGGTGTCGAAATGATGTAGCGAGATGTAGTCCGCTGTCTGCTCCTGCGAGAGGGGATTGGACTTCATGAATTCCGTATTGGAGCTGTCGAGATCCGCAATGCCGCGGCCGGAAGTCAGGAAAGAGCCCAGCAGAGAGCCGATCATTTCGGTGCTGTTGGAGGTGCCGCCGAAGCTGCCTGCCAGATCGAAAAGCGAACCGATGGGCGAGGACGAACTGCCGCCGGCAGCGACCTGACCGCTGGTCTCCAGACTTGCGAACTGACGGATGCAGTTAGAATACGACGCATCCATGCCGATCTGATCGTAGGTCTTGCAAGCCTTGTCCACATAGGAGGTGCGCTTGTACGGGAAGTAGATCGAAACGCCGTAAGCGTTGGTCATGTTGGAGGAGGTACGGTTGTACTTGATGGCGCTTTTCAGCGTGTCCGCAAGCTGCTGTCCTTCAGAAGTGCCGAGATTCTGCGCGAAATTCACAAGGTCGATCTGGTCGATCTTTGAGCTTTCTGCAAATTCGCGTGTCGCATACCGCGCCTTGGAAACGCTGGCGAAATCCTCGCCCTTGAGCTTCTGGCTCACGGATTCGGAGAACGACGCAAGATCCGCCGGAACGGTGTTGGCAAATTCCGCAAGGTCAATGACAGAGAGCGTGGTTTTCTGACCGGCGCAGCGTCTGCCGCACTCGGAAACGAAATCATCCACGATGTTTTTTCCGATGTCGAGGGTAGACATGGAGGTATTCGCACCGAACTTGCTCACCCAGTTGGTGTAATACCAGCCGATGCCGGGCTCAGTTTCCTCCGAAGCGATGAGGTAATCCGCATACGGATCGAGCATCAGAGCCGTCTCCGCCGTTGCCATCAGGCACGCATCAAAGCCGATGAAATCAAACTTTACACCGCCGTTTTTCAGTGCAGTACGGATGCCGCCAAGTCCCATCGAACCGGCATTTTTGTACTTTTCATCGTAACCGTAGCCGCTGACCGATCCGCCGCCGTGATCCCAGAGAATGAGCTCGTTGCGGTTGGCAGGGAAGTTCTCGCTGCAATACTGGATGAAGCCCGAAAGCGTCGCAGGCTCGGTCATGGACTTTGCGCCGTCGTCCTTGACAAGCGGCTTCAGACCGCCGTTTTTGAGCTGGTAGATCTGGTTGGTGGAAGTCGAAATGCCGGACGTTTTCCAGTTGGTGCAGCCGCCGGTGTAGATGATGATATTGAAGTTATCACCAAAGCTGGCATTTGCCATTTCCTGCATATCGGAGGATGCCATGCTGTACTTCGACTCCAGATCCGTGCCGCACATATAGATCATCAGCGTGACCGTATCCTGTCCGTTGCCGAGGATGCTGGTGTATTTTTCGCGCGAACCGGAAGCCACACTGGTGTTCACACTTCCGCCGGAGGAAGCCACATTTCCAGTGAACAGGCTGGAGCTGTTGGCAAAATCGAAGCCGGACGGTGCTGTGCCGGTAGTATCAGAGTACGTCGAATAGGATCCTGTGCCGGATTCGCCGCCCAGCAGTGAGCTGACCAGATTGCCGGTATCAGAGCCGTTTCCGCCGCCCATGAAAGCAGCCAGCAAAGCGATGATCACGACCAGCAGTCCGCCGCCGCCAGCTGCCGCCGCACGTTTGCCGCCGCCTCCGGAGGGCGTTCCGCCGCCCTGTCCGACAGGACCTGTGCCAAGTCCGCTGCCGCGCCGATGAACGCCGCTGCCGCCCGAGGTGACATTTTTTTCTCTTCCGCGTGGTCTGTTCGGTTCCATAGTTACCTCCATATATGAGATGTGAATTTTCTGTATTCGGGTAAAAATGCCCATACAGATTTATTTTACACGATTTCGCACGGAATGTCAAGGGAAACGTGTGCTATTTTGTGAAAATTTCTGCCAATTTATCCCGATTTCCTTGACGAACGGAGTTTTTTCCTGTATAATAGTAAAAGATAGATCACATTTCAGACGTTCACAAATAATTTACAATTAACGACCGCAATTTCACCGCATTCATTCGTCATACATTATGAGGGGAGGGGAGCGCGTATCCATGGATCTACAGCAGCAGTATGACAGAATATTTCAGTACTGTGTAAGTCGGATCTCGTCGCGTGAAACCGCAGAGGACATCACCCAGGAAACATTCCTGCGATTCTACGAGCATCCTGAATATCAGGGCAGCGGACATGAGATACAGTACCTATACACGATCGCACGCAATCTCTGCATCGACAATTACAAAAAGCCACAGGAAGAGCCGCTTCCGGATGATCTGCCGGAGGAAGCTTCGGATGAACCGGACTGGATCGACCGATTCGCACTCCGTGCCATTCTCGATGCCCTGCCGGCGGAGGAACGGGAGCTGATCGTTCTGCGCTATGTGTCAGGGCTTTCAGTGACGGAGATCGCAAAAATCCTTGGCGTTTCGTGGTTCAACGCGAACCGCCGCATCAAGCGCATCCTCAAAAAAATGCGTCAGGAATTTGAAAAGGAGGGGATGGAATGAGCCGAAATTTCAAACGCGCACTCGACGGCTTGAAGGATACCTATCCGCATCCGGATCCTGAACGCAGAGAAGCCTTCCTCCGGTCCCTTCCCCAGAAGCAGGAGGAACGCGAACACGCTGTGCTGCCGCTGTTCCATACGGGCAGAAAACCGTTGTATTTTGCGTTGCCTGCCGTTGTGACCGCAGCGCTGATGATCACGGTCGGCATCAGTACCTACAGGCATCACCAGCCGCACAGCATTCCCAGTATCCCCGTCGAAAGCACGACAACGGTGTCCACGACGACTTACACGCAGACCGTGTCGGAAGTAGAATCTCAGAATGAAACCACGGAAGTGGCAGGAATTGCACCGCCGTTCCCGACAGAATCATGGATCTCGACACAGATTACAACGGAGGAAGCGTCCGGAGGTACTGCGGCGACCGGAAATCATACACTGCCGCAGCTGGATCCGGTATTCCCGGTGCAGACAGCACCGCATTCCGCTAGCACAGCGCCGATGCCGGCTACATTGTTCCCGGTGCAGACGACTTCCGCCCATGCTGCGACAAAAGCAACAGAAGAACAGGCAGACTCCCCTGCAACAGTACCGTCTGATTCGCAGCCGGACGGAACGTACAATCATGAAACCACGACCACAAAGCGTATGACGCAGACAACGGCGGCACCGGATCCCATTGAGCTGACAACGGCGACCAGACGTACCACAGCTGCAACGACTACCACACGTCCGAAGATGACCACAACGACCAAAGCCATGACGAGCGCCAAAACAACGACTGCGCACACCACGACCACCACGGCGGCAACTTACACCAATATCTGGTGGACGACTACGGATCCGATGACGACACAGGCGGAAGAAGCGACGATAAATATGACGACAGAAGCGGCAACAGAAGATATGGAATTTCCTGAGCCGACCGTACAGCCAACAGAACAACCGACAGTGTCTGCTTACACGACGGTGATCGCCTATGATCCGCTGACACCGGAGCAGGTTGCAAATGCGAAGCGCATCCTGGATTGGAGTACAGAAGGGACGAAACCATCGACGGAAAGCGACGGCACAATCTGGTGGCATACACCGGCAGATGCTGCGACGGATGTCGTGCAGGGAACACTGGATGCGATCACCTACACCCATGTGGGCGGGGAGATCTACACGAAGTATGATTTCAGAGTCGGTTCCACACTGAAGGGATCGCATTCCGGCGGCACGATTTCCGTATATGAGCCGGGCGGTTATATCTCGCTGGGGCTTCTGCGGAGCTATTCGGAGGCCGCCAACGCCCGGACGAGTGACTGGACATGGAATGACATTGACGGGACGTATGTCTATGAGAAAGGCTCCGGTCTTTCGCCGGCAGAATATGGAACGACGTACGTACTGCTTCTGCGGGAGGCGAATGATCCCGCATATCCGTCCGGAGCGTATGTTTACGCTGCCGCGCCGGAAAACAGCCGATTGACACTGACGAATTCGATGAACTGCGTCAATGCCGGCGGTGCATCAGTCGGGTATTACGACCTGCTGTATTATCTGCGATGAATTTTCCAGGAGCTGTTCAAACGACAGCTCCTGAATTTTTTGTAAATATTTTCTTAAAAACTATTGCAATTATGAAAACTTTCTGTTATAATAATAGGTAGAGATGATGAAGTATGGGGTTCACTGACACAAAAACAAGGAGGAACCCACATGAAACTGCACAAATTGCTCACGGCCGGCCTGTGTGCCGCGCTCATGGCCACATCCCCGATGCTGCACGCATCTGCCGCGCGGCAGACCACCCGTTATTTCGGCGATGTTGATCTCGACCGCAGTGTCGGCGTCAGCGACTTGATCCTGCTCCAGAAGTATCTGCTTGGCCTGCAGCCGATCACAAGCGAAAAAGCTGCGATCTGCGCGGATGTCGATCAGGATGGAGTCGTGGATATCATGGATCTGGCGATGCTCAAGCGCTACGTTTTGAACGGCACGCTGATCCCGGTTGGCTCGACCGTAACGCCGACTGAGACCACAACAGAGCCCACGGAGGAAACGACCGCACCGACGCAGCCGCCGACAACGGAAACGACGACGGAGCCAACAGAACCGACCACGCAGGCACCCACGACGGAACCGCCGACAACGGAAGCGACGACCACAGAAACGCCCACGACAGAGCCGCCGGCGACTGAGGCGCCGACAACAGAGCGTGTCACAGAACCGACGGAAGCAGGCGATTTCATTGATGCGCCGATCTACGATCTGTATGGTTCGATGCCGTCACAGGGCAAGGCAAATCTGGTGGTATTTTATGTCGATTTCCCGGATTGCCCGTATACTTATGAGCCGAGCATCGAGGAGCTGACGAATTACTGCTTCGGTACGGAGGACAACACGGCGGATCCGAACTATCCGTTCAACACGATGCATTGCTTCTACAACCGTTCGTCAAAGGGGGCATTGGATCTCACCGGAACGGTCATCCGTTACACCACGCAGAACGAGAAATCATACTACGAGAACGATGAATACAAGATCAAGCTCGTGGAGGAAATTTATAAGAACCTCAAGAGCCAGTACAATTTCGAGAATTATGACGCTGACAACGACGGCTACATTGATGCCACACTGATCTCTGTCCCGAAGGCCGCCGGCGATGAGAACTGGTGGCCGTGTGCCGGACAGTTTGCAGAATCCCTGCGTGCAGACGGCAAGTATGTCGGCCATCTGATCTACGGCAATGCCGAGGTCAAATCAGCAACGGATCATGTGGATTTCTGCTCGTCCTACCTGCACGAGATGGGGCACTGCATGGGACTGCCGGACTATTACCTGTATTATTCGGAGGACATCATCGGGATGCATGGCAGCGCAGGTTCGGAGCTGATGGACGCAGATGCGTACTCTGATCTCGGTGCGTTCTCGAAGCTGATGCTGGGCTGGTACGGCGAAAATCAGGTGCAGGTGTTCGATCAGAATGCCGGCGGTACGCAGACCTTTTCGCTGGCGAATGCGCAGTCGGATGCCGGAAACTGCCTGATCCTGCCGTGCGGTACGCTCGATAACAATTACTTCTCCGAGTACATGATCATCGAGTACATCACGGAGGACGGCAACAATTCACGCATCAATCAGGATTATTGGTGGGTATTCAGCGTCAAGCCGGGCATCCGGATCTATCACATTTACGCGGACGTGACCGTCACACGCTGGTACAGCTATTTTACTTACGAGAACGGTTCCGAGGAATCCGGCGGCGATGACGACGGTATCCGCCTGATCCGGCTTGCCAATGATGCCGAGGGTGGCAGTGTCTTTACGACAGGCGACGTGATCGACGGCAGCATTTCCGGATTCCACTGGTATGACGCCAATCAGGGCGAAACCGTGGACAC
>JAFPXW010000292.1 GCA_017394565.1 Oscillospiraceae bacterium
CCCGGCTGTATACGGCAACAGCAGTGAACTGCAGGTCGGCGATCTGGCCGTAGCCATCGGCAATCCGCTCGGGGAGCTGGGCGGCACCGTAACAGCAGGCATCATCAGTGCCACCGACCGGCAGCTGGTCATCGACGGTAAAACCATGCATCTGCTGCAGACTGACAGTTCTATCAACCCGGGCAATTCCGGCGGTGGATTGTTCAACGGGGACGGACAGCTGATCGGACTGGTCGTTGCCAAGTCATCCGGTTCGGACGTAGAGGGCCTTGGCTTCGCTATCCCAATCAATACGGCAGCAGAAGTCGCACAGCAGCTGATGGATCAGGGCTATGTCAGCAACCAGCCGTTTACAGGCATGTCCTATACGGAGGCCAGCGACAGCATCGATGGATTTGACATGTTCTTCGGAGGACAGTCTGCATCCACATACGTATACATCTATTCCGTTGATTCCAGAGAGGCCAAACAGGCCGGCTTCATGGCAGGCGACATCGTACTCTCCGTCGAAGGGCAGCAAATTACGTCCTTTGCAGATCTGCAGAGCATCGTCACCTCACACAAGGTCGGCGACAAGCTGAAGTATGTCGTCGAACGTAATGGCGAACAGCTAACTCTCACTCTCACACTACAGGAGAGAAAGAACTAAAAGCAATCACATGCAGGGGTATTAAAACCATACATATTTAACACATTTAACACGATACAGCTAAACTCGAGGATGTGCATCGACACGATTGCACATCCTTTAATTTTAAGTCAAAAGTGACTGTCTATTTTGTATCATTGGGGGAGATGTAGTATAATGTGGGGTGGAGTTAATTTGGTGTTCTGAAAGAGAGAGGATTGCCTATGCTGCGTATCCATGTGAATACTTCAAGTGAATACAATGTCCTGCTGGAGAGGGGGCTTTTGTCCACCATTGACCGCTACATCGATCACGATGCCAGAAAGCTCTGCATCGTTTCTGATGAGACGGTGGCATCGCTTTACGGCGGCAAGGAACACGCTCTTTATCAAGCTCTGGAAAAAGCGGGATTTCAGGTGTTTACCTACACCTTCCCTGCTGGTGAGGCAAGCAAGAACATCCAGACCGTTACCGATTTGCTCCAGTTCCTGACAGGTATGCAGTTCACGCGCAAAGACCGGCTCATAGCTCTGGGCGGTGGCGTGACCGGCGACATCACCGGATTCACCGCTTCCATCTACATGCGCGGCATCGGCTATTACCAGATCCCGACCACGCTGCTGGCAGCCGTGGATTCTTCCATCGGCGGCAAAACCGGTGTCAATCTGGAAGCCGGCAAGAATCTGGCCGGCACCTTCTGGCAGCCAAAAGGCGTTTTCTTCGATCCGGAGGTTTTGCAGACGCTGGATCAGACGCAGCTTTTGAACGGCATGGCGGAAATCATTAAGATGGGCTTCATCTGCGACAAAAGCCTTTTGTACGATGCGGTCCACGGCGGACGTAACCAACACGGTCCGGTCATTTTCCAGGACGCTGACGCGCTTATGCGTCTGGTTGCAAAAGCCATTCAGGACAAGCTTTCCATCGTAGAGCAGGACGAGCGGGAGTCCGGAGCACGGGCACTGCTCAATTATGGCCACACGCTGGGCCACGCCATCGAAAAATGCAGCGGCTATCAGGTGCCGCATGGTTTTGCGGTGGCCACGGGCATGTACTATACGGCCCGCGCCTGTGATAAGGTCGAATGGACGAACCGGCCTTGCGCAGACATTACTGAACAGACACTCCGCTTTTTCGGCTATCCGCTGGACTGCCCGTATGCAGCTTGGCAGCTTGCGGAAGCCGCGACCAATGATAAAAAATCCGACGGCGTGAACATCACGCTGTCTGTCCCGGAAGATCTGGGCAAGTGCGTTCTGCGGCCTTTGCCGGCAGAACAGCTGGTCCTCTTCTTCGAATGCGGATTGGAGATGAATAACGATGATCATTAAAATCATACCGCACAAACTGCACGGTGAAGTGCAGGCCATTCCTTCCAAGTCCTATGTGCATCGCGTGCTCATCGCGCAAAAGCTTGCGGAGA
>JAFPXW010000293.1 GCA_017394565.1 Oscillospiraceae bacterium
GTGCGTGGTGCGTAGTTTCGGTGTCCGCTGACGCGGACGATTTAAATAGTCATATTAACAGACAAAACCCTCGACTAAGGGAAAATTCCCCAAAGCCGAGGGCTTTTTAGTGATGAATTATAGGGGTTTGGGGCGAAGCCCCATTATAAACATCGCCGTAAGGCGATACCACAACTACGCACCACGCACTACGAACTACGCACTTTTAAGATTAATGCGCTCCGCGCATTACTCCTCCTCGCTCTCCCCATGCTCATTCAGGTACGCCACGATGTCGCCGATGGTGTGGATGGAGTCTACGGCTTCGTCCGGGATCCGGATGTCGGTCGCGCTTTCGATCGCGACGATCAGATCAACGGCGTCCATCGAATCACAGCCGAGATCGTCGATGATGTCCGTGTCCTCCCGCAGCTCGTCCGCGTCTCTGTCAAACTGCTCTGCAATAATCTGGGCAATGGCTTCAAAATCCATGCTCGATCCCTCCCTTTCCTGATAACCTTGGGGCACTGCCCCGTTTCTTTCTTGCTTACAATTAGTATAAAAGAAATCTTTGATTACGTCAATAGGCAAAGATACAATTTTTATAGCATATTTCCCTATCACAATTGTAAGCTTTGTCAAACTCTGCCAAATTCCGCCCCTCTGCCTGCCCTTCTTCCGCGCGAGGTGCAAAAAACTTTGAAAAATGCATTGTTTTTTCTTTTGAAATGTGCTATGATAAGAATGATACATTTTTTGCGGCACAACGCCGCGAGGAGGATTTTGACATGAAGCAGTTCACTCTCATCGGCTGTCCGCTCGGACATTCCATGTCTCCGTGGATCCATGAGCATCTTTTCGCAATGTCCGGCCAGGCGGCATCCTACAGCCTGACCGAGATCCGTCCGGAGGATCTGATGCAGGCTGCACAGCATTCCCTGCGCACCCTGGACGGCTACAATATCACCATCCCGCACAAGGTCGGCATCATCCCGGCTCTGGACGCCCTCGATGAAACCGCACAGCGCTACGAATCCGTCAACTGCGTCGCCAACCGTGACGGCAAGGCGGTCGGCTACAATACCGACTGCGTGGGATTCCTGCGCAGCGTCGGCGACCTGAATGCCGGCGACCGCATCCTGCTGATCGGTTCGGGCGGTGTCGGACGCATGATGGCGACCGAGGCCTTCCTGAAGGGCGCTGCCCTCACCATCGTGGAGCGTGACCTGCCCCGTGCAGAAGCGCTCGCACAGGAGCTCACCGGCAAATATCCCGATGCTGCCGGCACGATCCGCGTCCTGGAGGCCGCACCGGAGCAGGAGCAGTTTGACCTGCTGATGAACGCCTGCCCCGTGGGAATGTACCCCAGGACCAATGCCTGCCCCGTGACGGATGCCGTCATTGCCAACAGCAAGCGTGTGTTCGATGTCATCTATAACCCGACCGCCACGCAGCTCGTGCAGAAAGCCCGTTCCCTCGGCAAAAACGCCGTCGGCGGCTCTGCGATGCTCGTCTGGCAGGCGGTGCGTGCGCACGAGATCTGGTACGATGCAAAATTCCGCACGGAGGACATCGAGGCACTCATTGAGGAAATGAACCGCGAGGTCGACCGCCTGTTCCCGGCAAAGGAGGAAGCGACCGCATGACGATCTTTCTTTGCGGCTTCATGGGCTGCGGCAAAAGCACCATCGGTCAGAAGCTTGCCAAAAAACTGAACGTGCCGTTCACGGATATGGACGAGTATATCGAGCAGCAGGCCGGCAAGACCATCCCGGAGATCTTCGCACAGGAGGGTGAGGAACACTTCCGCGACCTCGAAACAGGTGCAGTCCGCGATCTGTCCGAACGCGAGGGCGTCATCGCCTGCGGCGGCGGCGCGATGCTGCGCGACATCAATGCGAAGATCGCCGCGGAACACGGCATCGTGCTGTTTCTGGATGTGCCGTTCCGGACGTGCTATCTGCGCATCGCCAATACCGACCGTCCCATCGTCCGGCGCAGCTCCCGTCAGGAGCTTTACAACCTCTACCGCAAGCGCCGCGGCGTCTACCGCCGTCACAGCACCCACCAGATCGACGCAGGGCAGAGTGCCACTGTGATGGTGCAGAAGATCACCGCACTGCTGGAGGAGATCTCCTGACCGGTGCCGCTTACGTGCTTTGATTATTGATTTCATTTAGGAGCCTATAATGATTATTTATAATGCAGAGATTTATTCCATGACCGAGGATATGCACTTTTACGGCTATGTGGAAGTGCAGGACGGCAAGATCACCGCTGTCGAGCAGGGCAAGCCGGAATCCATCCGCGAGGGCGACATCGACGCACACGGCGGCGTCCTCATGCCCGGCCTGATCGACGCGCACACCCACCTCGGCATCATCGAGGACGGCATCGACTTCGAGGGCGACGACTGCAACGAGATCTCCGATCCGTTCACGCCGCAGCTGCGTGCCATGGACGGCATCAATCCCTACGACCGCTGCTTCTCGGAAGCCCGTGCGTCCGGCATCACCTCCGTCATGGTCTCCCCCGGCAGCGCCAATGCCTGCGGCGGCGAGATGCTGCTGATGAAGACCTACGGCCGTTGCACCGATGAGATGGCGGTTGCCACCTGCGGCATGAAATTTGCCCTCGGCGAGAACCCGAAATCCGTCTATTCCGACCGGGATGAAGCCCCTGTCACCCGTATGATGACCGCTGCCCTCATCCGTGAGGGACTCCAGAAGGCCAAGCTCTATTCCGAGCGTCTGGAGCGCTTCGAGGAGCATCCCGATGAGGAAGAACCGCCGGAATACGACGCAAAATGCGAAGCCCTCCTGCCCCTGCTGACCGGCAGACAGAAGGCGCATTTTCATTGCCACCGCGCGGACGACATCTGCACGGCTGCCCGCATCGCCAAGGAATTCGGGCTGGATCTCGTCATCATTCACGGCACAGGTGCGCACATCGCTGCGGATCTGTTCGGCGAGTGGGGACTGAACATCATCGTCGGCCCCATCCTCTGCGACCGCTGCAAGCCCGAAATGGCGCAGATGGATCTCTCCAATGCCGCCATCCTGCACCAGAAGGGCGTTCACATCGCCATCTGCACCGACCATCCGGAAGTGCCCATCCAGTACCTGCGCATGAGCGCCGCGCTTGCCGTCAAGGGCGGACTGCCGCGTGAAGCCGCCCTGCGTGCCATCACCTCCGAGGCGGCGGATATGCTGGGTGTGGAGGACCGCATCGGCAGGATCGCGGTCGGTCTGGATGCCGATCTCGTGCTGTTCCCGGACGATCCGCTGGATATGATGCAGGATCCGGAATGGGTGATGATCGGCGGCAGCATGGTGACCATGCCCGCAGGTTCCTCCCAATGACTGCCGTGGCAGTCAAAGGTCGGAGGGGGTGCATCACACAATGAACATTCCTGAAGAAAGCTACCTGACCGGTATCTGGGAGGTGGACGAAGCGGACGAATATCACGCAAAAGAACTTGTCCGCGACTACCACGCGAACCGCACGGTCTGCCGTGCCAGACAGCGGAAACTGCTTGCGTATCGTTTCTGCTTTCTGGTGATGCTGATGCCGCTGTTCTTTTATTTCGTTGACGAATTCTTTCAGAAAGACCTTGCCAACTACATGGCGGTCATCAGTCTGGTGTATACGCTGTTTTCGCTGTATTTCGTGCTGTTCCCGAAGAATCTGCGCATTCCGGCGCTCGGTTCGCTGATCTATCTTGCGGAGGTATTCCGGCTGCGCGACTGGACGCTCGTCCTGCCGAACTGGATCCCGATCATCATTCTGAATGCGCTCGCCCATTTTTACGACAAGGACAGGAAATGGCTGTCCGAGCAGGCTGGTTTTCCGGAATTCCACGATATTACGGTGCGTGTGAAGAAAGCTGACCCCTTCACCGAGCGCAGCATCCCCCCTGCCGCCGAACCGGCAGAGGATCCCTACAAGGACATTCTGAGCAGTTTGCAATAAACTTTCCCCGAAGTCCAATCAACCATCACTGAGGTGAATTTGCTATGAGAGAAATCACTTGTGCCGAGATCACGGAAGCCGTGGCTTCCCTGTGCATCAAGGCGAACAAGATCTTACCGAAAAACTTAGAAAACCGCATCCACGAATGCGCCGCCGAGGAGCAGTCTCCCGTCGGCAAGGCCGTTTTCGACGACCTCATCGCCAATCTGCAAGCCGCACGCGAGGAGGACTTCCCGATCTGTCAGGACACCGGCATGGCGGTCGTGTTCATCGAACTGGGACAGGACGTCCACATCACCGGCGGCACCCTGCGTCAGGCAGTCGATGCCGGCGTGCATAAGGGCTATACAGAGGGCTATCTGCGCTGTTCTGTCGTCGGCGATCCGCTGGAGCGTGTAAATACCGCCGACAATACCCCGGCTGTCATCCACCTGGAACTGGTCGAGGGCGACAAACTGAAGATCGCCGTATGTCCCAAGGGCTTTGGCAGCGAGAATATGTCGCAGCTGAAAATGATGACGCCTGCCGCAAGTCATGACGATATCGTGCAGTTTGTGGTCGATGCCATCGCAAAGGCCGGCTCGAATCCATGTCCGCCCATCGTGGTCGGTGTCGGCATCGGCGGCAATTTTGAGGAATGTGCCCTGCTCGCCAAAAAAGCCCTCTGCCGCGACGCATCCATCCGCAATCCCAAGCCCCTCTACGCCGATCTCGAAGCGAAAATGCTCGAGCGCATCAACAAGCTCGGCATCGGCCCGCAGGGCTTCGGCGGCACTGTGACAGCCCTTTGCGTCAACATCGAGGAAGGCGCGACACACATCGCAGGTCTGCCCGTTTCCGTCAATGTCGGCTGTCACGTGACACGCCACGCGGAGGTCACGCTGTAAGCGGAGCTTACAGCGCAGTGCGTAGTGCGTGGTGCGTAGTTCGTAGTTATAGTATCGCTGCGCGATGGTTTTTAATGTAATTCACTTATGCGAGTGCCTTATCTTAAAATCCGTCCGGCGATAGGCTAAGCAGATGCCCAGCGAGCGTGCGAGCGCAGGCAGTCGCTTATACAGAGTAGGACACCGCAACTACGCACTACGCACTACGAACTACGCACTATATCAATCATCGGAGGTTTCCCACTATGCTTCTCGCCCTTGACGTTGGCAATACCAACATCGTCCTCGGCTGCTTTGACGGCGATACGATCCTGTTCCGGGAGCGCGTTTCCACCAATCAGCAGGCGACCGATCTCGAATATGCCACCCGGATCCGGATGGCGCTCGATATGTACGGCATCGACCGCACCAGCATCACGGAAGCGATCATTTCTTCCGTCGTGCCGTCCGTCACCAATACCCTCAGACAGGCCGTCCAGAAATACCTCGGCTGCACGCCCATGATCGTCGGCCCCGGCATCAAGACCGGGCTTTCCATCGTCATCGACAACCCTGCCCAGCTCGGCAGCGACCTCGTCGTTGACGCAGTGGCCGGCATCCACGAATACCCCGTGCCCCTCATCATCATCGACATGGGCACCGCGACCACCTTCTCCATCATCGACGACAAGAAACGCTACCTCGGCGGCGTCATCATGACCGGTATGGCAGTCTCCACCGAGGCGCTCGTCAACCGCACCTCGCAGCTCCCGCGCATCGCCTTTGAAGCGCCGCGGCACGTCATCGGCACGAATACCATCGACTGCATGAAAAGCGGCGTGATGTACACCACCGCCTGCGCCCTCGACGGCATGATCGACCGCATCGAGGAGGAGCTGGGCGCCAAATGCACTGTCGTTGCCACCGGCGGTCTTGCCGGCGTCGTGACGCCCCTGTGCAAAAAGCAGATCCTGCTCGACGACGACCTGCTGCTCAAAGGTCTGCACATCATCTACGAAAAAAACCGTTAATCGTTTTACACAAATCCTCTCCCCATCGTCTGTCCGGTCTCCGGAACGGTGGGGTTGTTTTTGTAATAATGCCCAAAAGTCACCGATCCGCTCTGCGCTGACTTCACATTTTTGATAGTCAGAGTATTACAGTTTTTTGTCATATTTCCATTGAGGGCAAAGCACTTTCATATTGGGTAACATTTTACTGATATACGGATTGTGATTTTTTATGCAAATTCTACGAAAATCAAGAAAATGCTGAAATCATCAGTTTTTCTATTGAAATTTTTTAAGAAATGTTTTATAATGATCTATGTACTACAAGCAGACTGCCGATTTGCAAGCGTACTGCCTGCCCCCGGATGCCTGTCAGCTTCTTTGATCTGAACAGAAATTTATCATAGTATTTTTACCATTTGCGCCGTTTTATTCTGACGGCAAATATCATTTTTGTACAGAATCATCAATTTTACAAAAACTGTTCACAAAATACTGTTTATAAAAATCAGGGAACGTGGTATAATTTTGGAAAGTGAACTGTATGCTGAGCGCATGAAAGGGTGTTGCTCCTGAAACACGGCAGGAGAACGCGGTCGAATCACAGAAATAACAGTCCGGCAGCAGCTCACAAAAAATCACACGATACAGCCGTTTTTCTCAGCCGCATCGTGCGAATATTACCGAAAAGGAGGAACTTAATATCATGTATCAATCCATGTTCAAGATTGCTCAGGATATTGCCATGCAGAAGCAACGCTCCGGACAGATCTCCCCCGATGATACGATCTGCGTGATCTGTGCTGCCGGTTCCAAGAAAATTTACGTCGGCACAAATCATCCTCAGGTGCAGAACGGTATGATGGTCAATATACACGCTGAGATCGATGCAGTTCAGAAAATGCACGAGGGCGGTGACGCTGTCGCCGAATTCCTGCTCCTGATCAGCGCCATCGGATGTCAGCCGATCCTTCCGTGTAACGGCTGCATCCACTTCATCATTGCGCAGGCTCCCGATAATATGAACTGCAATGTCGTACTCCCCGACCGCATGATCCCCCTCAGCCAGATCGGTCAGCCCGCAGGCGCTCCGATGGGCATGAGCAGGCCTTACGGCGGCGCAGCCCCGATGGGCGGCATGATGGGCGGCAGTATGCCCTACAATGGCGCGGCTCCCGCAGGCGGCCCCATGGGCGGCAGTATGCCCTATACCGGCGCGGCTCCCGCAGGCGGTCAGATGGGCGGCAGTATGCCCTATACCGGCGCAGCTCCCGCAGGCGGTCAGATGGGCGGCAGTATGCCCTACGGACAGGCAGCTCCCTACGGACAGACAGGCGCTCCCTCCGGCAGTATGCCTTACAACAGCGCAGCTCCCGCAGGCGGCAGCGGCCAGAGTTCGTCCATGACCTCCAGTCAGTACGGCAACGGCGGCTACTATTTCTCCGGAAAGAACCGCAAGAAATCTAATAGCAAGCTCAAGAACAGAGCCGCCAACCTGCTCAACGCCGGCAGCGACATCGGTGCCGATGAGAAGCCTGAGAGCGAGTTCATGAGCAAGCTGTTCAAGAAGTGATCGTTTGATCCGTTCTGTTTGTATAAAATACGATAAGGAGAAATGAATTATGAGCAATCAGACACAAACCAAGAAAAGAAGAATATCGCCAATCACCTGGATCCTGATCATCCTCATCGTGATCCTGCTGGTTCTCTCGACATTTACCACCGGTGCAGTCGGATCCATCACCGCAAAGAATAAGCGTCAGGATATGATCACCGTTGCGTCGGAGCGTGCGAAAGTCATCGAAGACTACGCGATCTGGGCAGAGGATACCCTGACCAACTTCTCCCATGCCGGTCAGATCCGCACCCTGCTCGAAAATCCGAACGATCCGTCCGCCATTGCAGATGCGCAGAAGCTCGTTGACGACTTCTCTGCGGACGTTGGTGACCTGGAAGGTCTGTACATCGCAAGCTGGAGCGGTACCGTCCTCGCCCACAGCGTTCCGGAAGCTGTCGGCACACCGCTGGCCACCTCCGACGAGGACCTCGAAAACATCCATAATCAGCTCGAAAATGCCTACGACAAGGTTTTCAACTTCGGTATGATGGAATCCCCTGCCTCCGGCAGACAGATCGTTGCTGCGAATAAGGCGATCCGTAATGACTACGGCGAAGCCATCGGCTTCGTAGGTCTTGGTATCTTCACCGAGAACCTCCTGAATGACCTGGCCGACGTACAGCTCTCCGGTCTGCAGAATTCCCAGTATGCCCTCGTTGATGCCAATACGAACGCCTACCTCTACCACCCGGACAAGAGCCTGATCGGTACGACCTGCGACGTGTCTGACATCCAGACACTCAATCAGGATCTCCAGAGCGGCAGCGCCGAGGAATCCGGCATCGCAGTCACCGGCGTATGGTTCAACGGCGGCGCGAGCAAGAACGTCATTGCGTATCAGTACGTTAAGGACTACAACTGGACATTCCTCGTGATCGCACCGACCTCTGACGTTTACAGAATGACCTATCAGCTCCAGACATTCGTTACCATCTTCGGTGTCCTGATCGTCCTGCTCGTCATCGTATTCGGTATCATCAATGCCCATCAGGAAGCCATCAACCGCAAGCTCGGCAACGAGATCCTCAAGAACGAGGCAACCAAGGAATCCCTCGAAACCGCCATGTTCAACGATATCCTCACCGACGCTTCCAACCGTACCTCCCTCGAAATGGCGCTCGATAAGGTCCGTACTGACAGAGATCACCCGTGCTACTTTGCGATGTTCGATATCAGCGGTCTGAGCGCGATCAATGCACAGTTCGGCAATGACGCCGGCGACACGGTTCTCTGCCGCACCGCAGATATCCTGAAGGAATCCTTCCCCGAAGGCACCGTTTACCGTACCGGTGACGACGAGTTCGTGGTTGCAGTCCAGAAGAATGAGAATTCCACCGCAGCCTACAACCAGGTATACCGCGATGTCAATACGGCACACGGCGCCCTCATCA
>JAFPXW010000294.1 GCA_017394565.1 Oscillospiraceae bacterium
CAGTAACAACACTGCGGCAAGACCGGAATCGGTCACGATCAGTCTGCTTGCGGACGGCAATGCCGCGAAGGACGCGGACGGCAAAAATGTTGCGGCACTTGTGCTGAACAGCGGGAACAACTGGAACGGCGCGTTCGAGAACCTGCCGGAGACGACTGCGGACGGCACAAAGATCAGCTACACGGTGTCGGAAGCGGAGGTTGAAGGGTACACGTCAAGTGTCACCGCGCTGAGTCCGGTGAAGGACGGCGACAAAGAACTGGCATACGCGTTCTCGGTTGAGAACACCGCGGAAAGCGGACAGCTGACCGTGCGCAAGCGCGTCAGCGGCAGTGTCGGAACAAATGTCGATTACACGTTCGTGATCATGGATGAAGCGGGTACGCAGGTCGACAGCATCACGATCCGCGGCGAAGGCAGTGAGACGATCACGGTACCGGCCGGTGTTTACACGGTAACCGAGACGAACGCGGGCAATTCGACGGTCGCGCGGTATATGATGAGAACGTCCGGCAGCGGACAACGCATCAGGGTGCAGGCGGGCTCAGAGGCAACGGCGACCATCGTCAACACCTACACGCCGGAGAACGAGGATCCGCCGCCGACAACAACGGTCACTCGGAATGATCCGGGCCGTCCGGCAGCACCGCCGCCGGTCACGACAGAGCCGCAGCCCGAGCGTGCGCCGCAGCCGGCACAGCCGCCGATCGAGGCAGGTCAGGTGCTGGGTGTCAGGCAGACCGACTCCGAACAGGTGCTCGGCGCAAGACGCGGCAAGACGGGCGACCGCTCGACCGATGGCAGACTGATGACCATGGTGGCATCGGGTGCGGCAGCACTGCTGGCACTGCTTACCGGCCGCAGAAAGCGCAAGCTGGAGGATGATGACGAATGATGTAATGATGTGCAGAGTCTGATTCCGTAACATGTAACAACCCCGGGGGCGGCAAGCCGCCTCCGGGATCCAAAGAAGCCATTCACTGTATCTATGTATCTATATTACCCGGCGAAAAGCCCCGCGAGTGATCGCGGGGCTTCGTCGTTGCGGTTATATCTGCATTGCTGATGTAAAACGTCCTGTTTTGCCGGCAACACTTCCGTCAGCCTGATTACGTGGACAGGTTTTTCCTGGCTAGCAGCGCTTCGAGTTCGGCAATACGCTGATCCTTTTCGGCAATACGCTGATCCTTTTCGGCGATACGCTGCTCATGTTCGGCGATGCGCTGATCCTTTTTCTCAAGTTCATTGTGGGCAGCATCCAAACTTCTTAACAGCTCCTGCTCCCTGCGCTTGGTGGCGCGTTCGCGACGCAGCACATCTTCCCTGGCCTCGGCAAGCTGGCGTTCATGCTCATCCGCCGAGATCTCGAAATAGGTTTCACCGGCCTTGCTGATGTAAACGTCCTGTTTTGCCAGCATTTTGATGTCCTCCCAAGTCTGCGCTTTAAAGAGCTTTGCCCATCTGTCTATATTATATTGCCGGTCTTTTTTCGTGGCAAGGTCGATTTTGCTCATGTCGACAACGCCGATGGAAAACTTATCCGTATAGACATAGTGGTCGGTCGTGTCCGTCAGCTTGTACGTGGAATAAAAGGACGGATGATCTTCGAAGATCGTGTAGTCGACAAATCCGATCTGCCAGGATGGCGCGACCATATCGTAATCCTGACTGCGTGTGAGGTTGAGATAGTTTCTGCAGGCGTAGTAGAGCGAGCGTTCCGGCCAGTCTTTATAATTGACGACCTGCATTTCCAGATCCATCCGCGCGCCGTGATTGATCTCGACGTTCACGTCAAGTATCACACTGCGGTCGGTGATGGCGTCACCCGGCATGATCGGATTCAGGATATGCAGGTGCGTGATCTCGTCGATGGAACGATGAAGCAGGGAACCGATCAGTGCACGGAGAACGGTTTCATTTTTCTCCAGGATGCGCTTGAAAATGTAGTCGTTGGTCAGCCGGATGGCGACAGGACCGGTGGCGTCCTGAAAGGAGCGCGGATGTGGTTGCGGGTTGTGAAGTCTGTTGTTTTGCATGCGATGAATATCCTCCCCCTAAAAACGAAATAAATAAAACATAAA
>JAFPXW010000295.1 GCA_017394565.1 Oscillospiraceae bacterium
AAGGCAATACCGCACAAAGGACAGCGCGTCAGATGCGCCGCAGATTTTTCGTCAGATAGTACAGTGACGACGACGCGATACTGTATGTATCGCTAGGAGGAACTGTGCAAGATGACGGAAAAGATGGGGGGCAGATGATGTGCTGAGCCGTCAGGCGGTCTTTGTGCGGTGTTGCCTAAAATCTCAGCAATCAGAAACAAACCCATTTTTTTCATCTGGAGGTAAACATTATGGAAAACCCGATCGATTACAGAGAAGCAATCGTTCTCGCAGCATCCGCTATCGGCGCAGGTACGGCTATGGTAGCCGGTATCGGCCCTGGTATCGGTGAAGGTTACGCAGTTGGTAAGGCCTGCGAATCCATCGGCAGACAGCCGGAAAGCTCCGGCGCTGTTACCAGAACCATGTTCATTGGCTGCGCCGTTGCAGAGTCCACCGGTATCTACGGTCTGCTGATCGCCCTGCTGCTGATGTTCGCAAACCCCTTCATCGGCAAGCTTTCTTAAAAAAAAGCCTGCAAACCGTAAGATTCGGAGGGTACTACCTTGAATTTAAATCTGGATTTTTTAACCATTGATGTCGGTACGATCCTCTTCACGCTCATCAATACCCTGCTGATCTTCCTCGCATTCAAGCTGATCCTGTTCAAGCGTGTGGATGCGATCCTTGCACAGCGTCAGAATGAAGTCAACACGACCTACGCCGATGCTGACAAGGCGCTCGCAGATGCCGAAACCGGCAGGAAGCAGTACGAGGAAAAACTCGCCGGCGCCAAGGACGAGGCTGCACAGATCATCAGCCGTGCCGAAAAGAAGGCACAGCTCGAAGGCGACCTCATCATCGCACAGGCCCGCACAGAAGCCGCTGACACCCGTCAGAAGGCTGCTGCCGCAACCGAGCGCGAGGCTGCACAGGCAAAGGCTGAACTGCAGGGCGAGATCTCTGAGCTGGCGATGGAACTCGCACAGAAGATCATGGAGAAGGAGATCAACAAGGCGGATCACGAGCGCCTGATCGAGGACTTCATGCAGGAGATCAGAACTGAGGGTGACGAGGCATGACACAGCAGACAGTAGGCAAAGTGTATGCCGAGGGACTCTTTCTCCTGGCACAGGAGGAACACTGTGAAGCACAGATCTACAAGGATCTGAACGAGGTCGCAGACATCATGGAGCAGAACCCCGAATTTGTCGGGCTGGTCGAAGTACCGACGCTCGACATCTCCGAACGCCTCGACATTCTCCGGAAGGTCATCGGCGACGGTGAGGGGATCATCGAACATTTCCTGTGTCTGCTCGTCGAGAAGCACCGCTTCCGCAGACTTCCGGAGATCCGTGCGGATTTCAACAAGCTGTATCACGAGAAGTTCGGGATCGCGGAGGTTTTCGTGACATCCGCAGTCGCTCTGACCGACGCACAGCGCGAGGAACTCAAAGCTGTCCTCGGCAAGAAATTCCACAAGACCGTCGAGCTGCGTGAAAGCGTCGATGCGGCCCTGCTCGGCGGCATGATCGTGCAGTACGGCGACACTCGTATGGATAATTCCCTGCGCACCAGAATGGCGCAGTTCCGTCAGCAAGGCTGACAGCGCAATGGTGGCCGGTGATCCCCGGTCACGCATTACGAATTGAAATGAGGTGCAAATATGAATTTACGCCCGGATGAAATATCCAGCATTATCAAAGACCAGATCAAGCACTACCAGTCGAAGATCGAGCTGTCCGATGTCGGCACAGTCATCACGGTCGGCGACGGTATCGCCAATATCCACGGCCTTGAACAATGTATGTCCGGCGAGCTGATCCAGTTTGAGAACGGTACCTACGGTATGGCGCTCAACCTGGAGGAGGACAGCGTGGGTGCCGTACTCCTCGGCTCTGATGCGGACATCAAAGAAGGCAGCTCCGTCAAGCGGACCAAGACCATCATGTCTGTTCCGGTCGGCGAAGCACTGCTCGGCAGAGTGGTCAATGCCCTCGGTCAGCCGATCGACGGCGAAGGCCCCATCGACACCGACAAGACAGCGCCCATCGAAAAGGTCGCTTCCGGTGTCATCACCAGAAAATCCGTCCACAAGCCCCTTCAGACCGGCATCAAGGCGATCGACTCCATGATCCCGATCGGCCGCGGTCAGCGTGAGCTGATCATCGGCGACCGTCAGACCGGTAAGACAGCGATCGCACTCGATACCATCATCAACCAGAAGGGCAAGGACATCATCTGTATCTACGTTG
>JAFPXW010000296.1 GCA_017394565.1 Oscillospiraceae bacterium
CGCCCAAGCTGCATCGCCGCGTCCTCCTGCGTCATGCCGTAGCAGGTGATGAGCCGTTCGAGCGCGGCGGCTTCCTCGAAGCAATTCAAGTCCGCACGCTGGATGTTCTCGACGAGCGCGAGGATCGCGGAATTGCGGTCGCTGATCTCCATGACAATGCACGGAACGGTCGACGATCCGGCTAATTTCGCCGCGCGAAGCCGCCGTTCGCCTGCGATGAGTTCGTAGTGATCCTCCGCGAACCGCACCGTCAGCGGCTGCAAGATCCCGTTCTGCCGGATGCTCTCCGACAGCGCCCGAAGCTCGTCCTCCGAAAAAGCCACGCGCGGCTGATACGGATTCGGGAAGATCTCCGCCGTCGGGATCTGCATGATGCGCTGTTCTTTCGTTTTTTCCCTATGTAGTGTGAAAATTCCTGCCATTTTCTGCCTCCTTGATAAGCTGTGTTCGGTTCTCTGTACTTATCATTATACCAGCCGGCGGCGGAAATTTCTACGAAAAAAATCCGCTATTCCTTGTGAGAATAACGGATTTCCATACAATTTGATACGCGCTTACAGCGGTTTAGCCTTGATCTGACCGCTATTGCGAGGGAATTTTGTCGGCGTGGGGCTGACCTTTTTTACGACATAAATCACCCTGTCCTCGCCGTCGGGCAGGGCGTATTGGTGCGTGTCAATGAGTTTGCCGCCCAGCAGACGGATCGCTTGCAGAGCCGGTTTGAGTTCCTCCGACGGGCCTTTCATCGCGAGCCAGAAGCCGCCAATTTTCACGAAAGGAAGCGAATATTCCGCCAGTGTCGGCAGCGCCGCCACGGCTCTTGCGGTCACGACATCGAATTGTTCGCGGTAAGCGTCCTCCTTCGCCATCAGCTCTGCCCTGCCGTGAACCGCGGTGTAGTGCAGTCCCAGTTTTTCGCAAAGCTGCGTCAGAAACACAATGCGCTTATTGAGCGAATCGAGCAGCGTGATGTCCAGATCCCCGCGCAAAAGCGCCAGCGGAACGCCCGGAAATCCCGCACCAGAGCCAATATCCAGCACTTTTCCGTTCTGTGGGAATTGCTCCGCGCAGAGCGAATGCAGAAGCAGGCTGTCGAGGAAGTGCTTCTTTAAGATGCCGTCGCCGTCGGTAATGGCGGTGAGGTTGACCTTCTCGTTGTAATCGACCAGAAATGCGGCGTATTCCTCCAATTTCTGATATGTTTCACATGAAACATCCAGCGAATACGGTGAAAACAGCTCCTTTGCGCTCTCAAATTCCGGCAGCATCCTTGCCCTCCTTCTGTTGTTCGAGCCACACGAGCAGCACGGTGATGTCCGCAGGCGATACGCCCGAAATGCGCGATGCCTGCCCGATGCTCACGGGGCGAAGTTTGTTCAGTTTTTCCGCTGCCTCCAGCCGCAAGCCACGTACCTGCGCGTAATCGGCATCGGCAGGGAGTTTCTTTTCCTCCAGTTTTTTCGCGGCGTCGATCGCAAGATTCTGCCGCTGGATGTAGCCCTCGTACTTGATCTGGATCTCGACCTGCTCCTGCTCGTCGGGCGTGAGTTCCGGTCGCTCCGGATCAAATGGCGCCAGCATCGCATACCCAAGCTGCGGGCGGCGCACGAGGTCAGCGACCTTGCATCCGGTGGTGAGCGCCGCAGTGCCGTGGGCTTCGAGCAAGGCGTTCAGTTTCGGCGAGGGTGCGAGGTTCGTGTGCTGGATGCGTTTGATTTCCTGCGAAACATGGGCGTATTTATCGAGCATCGCCTGATAGCGCTCCTCCGGCAGCAAGCCGATCTCACGCCCGATGGGCATGAGTCTGGCATCCGCATTGTCCTGTCTGAGAACCAGTCGGTATTCGCTGCGCGAGGTCATCATGCGGTACGGATCGGAGCAGCCCTTGGACACGAGGTCGTCGATGAGCGTGCCGATGTACGAGCCGGAGCGCTCGAGGATGATCTGCTCCTTCCCGAGCGCCGCGCGTGCCGCGTTGATGCCGGCGACAAGCCCCTGCGCACCGGCTTCCTCATAGCCGGAACTGCCGTTGAACTGCCCGGCGCCGTAAAGTCCGCGGACGGCCTTCGTTTCGAGCGTCGGGTAGAGCGCGGTCGGATCCACGCAGTCGTACTCGATGGCATACGCCGGCCGCATGATCTCGACGTTTTCAAGCCCCTTGATCGTGCGCAGGAACGCGAGCTGCACGTCCGCCGGCAGCGAACTGCTCATGCCCTGCAAGTAGTATTCCTCCGTGTCGAGCCCCATCGGCTCGATGAAAAGCTGGTGGCGCTCCTTGTCCGCGAACCGGACGACTTTATCCTCGATCGACGGGCAATACCGCGGCCCCACGCCCTCGATCCTGCCAGCGTACAGCGGCGAGCGATGGAGGTTGGCGCGAATGACCTCGTGCGTCTTTTCGTTGGTGTAACTGACATAACAGCTCACGCGGTTCTCAAATCGACGGCCGTCGTTTTCAAACGAAAATGCCGTGATTTCGTCATCGCCGTCCTGCCGTTCGAGAATGTCGAAGTTGATGCTGCGCTTGTGGACGCGGCACGGGGTTCCGGTCTTGAAACGGCGCAGCGGCAGCAATTCGCGCAGACTTTCGCCCAGCGCATTCGCCGGCAGCGCACTGTCAGGGCCGCTTTCAAATGTCGCTTCGCCGACGTGGATCTTGCCGCGCAGGTATGTTCCGGTCGCGATCACGACCGTTTTTGCGCGGTATTCGATCCCCAATTTCGTGACAACGCCGCAGACCGCACCGTCCTCGGTCAGCACGCGCACGACCTCGCCCTGCTTGACATACAAATGCTCCTGCTGCTCGCAGACGTGCTTCATATAGGTGTGGTACTTCACGCGATCCGCCTGCACGCGCAGACTGTGAACCGCCGGTCCCTTGCCGCGGTTGAGCATCCGGCTCTGGATAAAGCACGCATCTGCTGCCTTTCCCATCTCTCCGCCGAGTGCGTCGATCTCGCGCACCAAGTGACCTTTCGCCGTGCCGCCGATGGACGGGTTGCACGGCATATTCGCGATCTGATCCAGCGAGATCGTCAGCAGGAGCGTTTTCGCGCCAAGTCTTGCCGCCGCAAGTCCTGCTTCCACGCCGGCATGACCTGCGCCGACGATGATGACATCATAGCTCTGTTCCATGAAAACGCCTACTTTCCTACACAAAATCGTTCAAAGACCGTATCGACCACACGGTCGGTGATGCGCTCGCCGGTAAGCTGCAACAGCGCGTCCTCGGCGGCATCGAGCGAAACCGTCACCGCATCATATGCCAGCCCCATTTGCAGCGCATCCAATCCCTCCTGCACCGCGTCGATCGCCTGCATCAGACAGCCGCGCTGCCGTTCGTTTGCGATCATGCCGTCCTCCGCCGGAACGGAACGCCGCGAGCAGAATTTCGCGACGGCTTCCTCCAATTCGGGGAGTTTGTCGCCGGTTTTTGCCGAAATTTCGATATAATCAGAGAATCCGTAATCCTCCGGCTGCCATGTGCGTGCAAGGTCGGATTTGTTGCAGATGCAAATCGTCCGCGCCATCGGCAGTCGCTCCAGAAGCGCCTGATCCTCCGCATCGAGCAGGCGGCTCGTGTCAAAGACCGCCAGCACGAGGTCGGCTTCTTCCAGATATTGCCAGGAGCGCTCGACACCGATGCGCTCGATCTGTTCCGCAGTATCGCGCACGCCGGCGGTATCGGACAGCCGCAGCGTCACGTCCCCAAGCCGGATCTGCTCCTCGACAACATCGCGCGTCGTGCCGGCAATGTCCGTGACGATGCTTCGCTCGTAGCCGGACAGCGCATTGAACAGCGTCGATTTCCCGACATTCGGCTTGCCGACGATGGCGGTGTGCAGGCCCTCGCGCAAGATGCGTCCATAGTCGTAGGTCGAGAGGAGATTTCGCAATTCCGTAAGAAGCTCCTCCAGCCGCCGTTCGAGCGCACCGCCGTCCACATCGGGAATGTCCTCGTCCGGATAATCCGCCCACACCGCAAGGTCGCTGAGGATCACAAGCAATTGCTCCGACGCTGCCTTGATGCGCCGGAAGGTCGCGCCGTCGCGCAGACTTCTTGCAGCTTTCATCGCGTTCTCGCCGGACGCGGAAATGAGGTCGGCGACCGCTTCCGCCTGTGTGAGCGAGAGCTTGCCGCTCAGGAATGCGCGTTTCGTGAATTCCCCTGCCTGCGCCAATCGGACGGTATCGCAAAGGACGGTGCGCAGGATCTGCTCCGTCAGGTAACGGCCGCCGTGGCAGGAAATTTCCACCACGTCCTCGCCCGTGTAACTGTGCGGTGCGCGGAACACCGTCAGCACCACATCGTCAAGCCGCTGCCCATCGCGCAGGATGTAGCCGTAGGCGCAGGTGTAGCCTGCCATCTCCGACGGCTTTCCGCCGCGGATCGGCTGAAAAACCGCATCCGCACGCGCAATGGCGTTCGTGCCGGAAATGCGGATGACCGCCATGCCGCCAGTGCCGTGCGGCGTGGCGATGGCTGTGATCGTGTCCGTCATTTGCAAACCTCCATTCAAAAAAGAGGCTGAACTCCCGTCCAGCCCCCAGAGTGTTGGAAAAGGATGGTTCTCCCCATCCCCCAACCCCCGTCCCCCCAGGGAAGGGGGCTATTTTTTCTTTTCGGGGGCTTCGCATCCATCCCCCAAAAACCATCATCCAGTTCCGGCTTTTTTTACAGACTGAGGGCTGAACTCCCGTCCAGCCCCCTTAACATGACTTATATAGACATTCTCGAAATCGCTCCCGATCAGATCTCGATCTTGCCGTACAGACCTGCATTGATCTCGTCGTCTGCCTTCGGACGCTTGTAGTCCTTCTCGAAGGATGTCTTCATCGAATCCATCGAGATGCGCTCGGACGGCACCTCATTGCTGCGTCTGCGGTCGCGGTCGTTTCTGCCGCCTCTGCGGTTATTGCGGTCATTGCCGCCGCGTCCGCCTCTGCGGTCATCGCGGTCATTTCTGCCGCCGCGTCCGCGTCTTGCCGGCTTCTGTGTGGAGGAAATGATGACCTTGCGGTACGGCTCCTCACCGACACTGCGGGAACTTACGCCCTCGATCTCCGCGATCGCCGAGTGGATGATGCGGCGCTCGTAGGGATTCATCGGCTCTAATGTAGTCTGTCTGCCGCTTCTCAGCACGTTCTTGGCAATCTTCGCAGCCAGTTCCTCAAGTGTCTTGCGGCGGCGCTCACGGTAGTTCGCGGAGTTGAGAATGATGCGGTAGTACTCCTTGTCGCCGCGGTTGGCGATCATGAAGGTCAGGTACTGGAGGGCATCGAGTGTCTCGCCGCGCTTGCCGATGACGGTGCCGCTGCCTGCGGTCACGATCTCGATCATTGCGCTCTCTGCGCCTGCCTTGACCTGAAGCTCGGCTTCGACGCCCATTTCCTTGAGGATGGACAGCAGGTAGGCCTTTGCCTTTTCGATCTTTTCGAGAGCCGCTTCGCTCGGCTCGCCGGTGATGAGCTCCTCGTCAAGCTGCAGCGGTGTGCGCTTCGGCTCCTCTGCCTTGGTGTCAGGCTTGCTCTCGGCTGCCGGTTTCTCGGTGACTGCTGCGGTTTCTGCGACCGGAGCGACTTCCTCAGCGGCAGGTGCAGCTTCCTCGACCGGAGCTTCTGCGGCAGGTGTGGTTTCCTCCTGTGCAGCGGCAGCAGGCTGTTCTGCCGGAGCCGGTTCCTCAGCAGCCACATCGTCCGCAACCGTGTCGTACTCGACCGGTGCCGGAACGATCTCCTCGATCTTCGTCTCGACCGCGGTGCGGTCAGTGGTGGATACATCAATGGAAACGTAGGTCGCACGGACAGTCGCATTTCCCTTGGTGATGCCGAGGAACACGCGCTTGGGTTCCTCGATCACTTCAAATGTGATCTCCG
>JAFPXW010000297.1 GCA_017394565.1 Oscillospiraceae bacterium
CATTATACCGCCTGATGGAATGTACTAAAACCAGCACTATACCAGTGATACTTGAAAGGATGGGGGAGGGGGGAGAGAAATGCGCCTGTTCAATTTGCTAAGTTGTTAGCATTGCCGCCCTGCACCCGCTTGCTTTCCAGGGTGTGTTGCTGGCATTGGATCCCTATAATGCCTCGATGATCTCCACCACATATTTCAGAAGTACCAGCGAATCCGTCGTGTCGGTCGTGCCGTTTCTGTCCGTGTCTGCGGCAGCCGTTTGCATGGAATCGAGCGTTACAGCGCCGAGAAGATACTGGTTCAGGACGATGACATCCAGAATATCGATCTCCCCGTCGGCATTCACATCGCCGGTCGCAAGCACTTCTGCCGCCTGGAATGCAATGCCGCGTTCTGCCGCAAATGCCGCCGCCGCGGAGTCTGCACCGCCGTACAGCGTCCCCTGAAAATCCGGAAACGCGCTCTCGCTGATCTCCGTCACGGAATCCGGGATCGTCACCGATGTGATCCACGGGTTTTCCGTCAGGAAGCCATCACCGATCCGTGTCACGGGTTTACCGTCGAGGGTGTCTGGCAGCCGCAGGGCCGTTTCCTGTGTATGGATCCCATCGTACTGATACACGTCAAGCCCGTTTGCAGTTTCCTTGTATTTATACAGCGTTGTGCGCTCTGTGACAGTGTAGGGACGCGGTGCTTTGCCATCGTAGCCGGCTTCCAGTTCGTAGTAACTGCCGCCGGCTTCCGCGATCGCGTTGACATGGGCAGAACCGGTGTTCGGATCGCGGTTGGCATTGCGCACCCATGCGCGGATCCCCAGACGGCGGCACAGTTCCACCAGCATGGTGGCGCTTCCGGCGCAGTTTCCGGTGTTGTAGGCGAGCATTTCCTCATAGCTCCAGTGGTCGGGATGGTAATCCATGGAGGCCGGAAGCTTGCCGATGATCCGGAGCTTTTCGAGGTCGGTCATGTCGTCGGTGATGGATCCTGCCAGAAATTCCGAGAGCCGTTTCTCCGCATAGATCGGCACATAATCCTCGACTGTCACATGGAGATAGGAAACCTGACCGCCGTCCGTGATCTGGAGAACGGTTTCGCCGGTCTTCGAGGTCGGAAGGATGAGTCCTGCATCCGTCACGTTCACAGTGCTTCCGGCGATGATCCGGAATGTAGCATCGGCGCTTTTGGTCTGTATCTGGTAGGAATCCGTTCCCTCCGGCACTTGCAGGACGGACGGCGCCTGATAGAGCGTCACATTCTGATGGACAGCACTGTCCGCCTGCCCGAAATGCATCGTGGCACGGTAGAGGTTGTCCAGATGATCAGCGTCGTAAGCCCGAACCTCGACCTTGCTCCAATCCTCCGCAGAACCGGCGTAATAGATGTCCTTCGGCAGCGCATCGGCGAAGCAATTCCATTTGATCCGCAAAAGGCTTTTCGGGAGCATGACGGTTTCCAGGGATGTACAGTTTTCAAACGTGCCCTCCAGTGTCTGCACGCCCTCGGGGATGTTGACTTCCTTCAGGGCGGTGCAGTTCAGAAATGTGTAGGCAAGCTTTGACCGCGTAAAATGCGCCGGGAATGTGACACGTTCGAGGTACTTTGCATTCGAGAAAGCATAGTCTGCGATCGAGGTGACGGTATCCGGAATGGTGTATTCCGTGCGTGCCGAGCCGGACGGATATTCCAGAAGCGTTTTGCCGTTGTCAGTAAAGGTCACATCGTCGATCACCAGAATATCGCCGTCCGTCGTTTCGTCAGCGGCGCAGACCGGATCACCAGCTTTCGGCAATGGTGCGCACAGCAGGGACGTGCAGAGGAACAGGGACAGCATTGCCGTCAGGATGCGTTTCGGTTTCATACAGTTCGATCTCCTTTGTCCATGGGCAGAACCAGCGGCTCCGGAAATGCAGTCATTTCCCCAGCCGGTTATGCCCGCGTGTCAGCAAGTGATGGGTGTCGTTCCAGCAGTTGACGCGGAAATTCGCGGC
>JAFPXW010000298.1 GCA_017394565.1 Oscillospiraceae bacterium
AAAATTCCTAATTCCTAATTCCTCATTCCTAATTCCCCAAAGTGCTGCTGATCAGCACGAACCAGTCCACGTTCGTGTTGCCCGAGGACATCTTCGCGGCATCTACCCAGCTGTCGCCTTCCAGGCCGCGCTTGGTGCTGACGGCGCTTTCCAGGACGTGGTAGAGTCCTGTTTCCGCGTTGTAGCCCGTTACGCACATGAAGTGCCCGGCTACATGAATGACCGCCACTCCGCCGCCCAGCAGATGGTCGGTCAGGCGCGTGTCCGTGATCTTGCCCCAGATCTGTCCGCCCAGCGTAAAGCCCAGCGTTTCGCCGTACTGCGCTTCGATGTTGTTGTAGAGGATCTCGCGGTAGGTGCCGCCGTTCCCTGGCCGGAATGCCTTGATGCTGATTGCCCATTCTGCGACTTCTACGGCATCCGCTTCGATGCGGTTGAGCGCGAAGATCGCATTGCAGAACGAGAAGATGCCGCAGGCGGAGGAATACATCGAGGTATTGGAAGCAGTGCCGAACTGGACTTCCTTCCACTTCGGATCAAACTGGTTGTAGAGCCGCCCGTCCGAGATCATCAGACCTTCCGCGTCAAATTTGTAATCAAACTCCCCGACGGTCTGCCAGCCCTCCAGGACATAGCCGTTTTCATCGGTGTAATAGCGGTCCGTGCCGACGGTTTCCCAGCCGAATACCTGCGCACCGTCCTGCCCGAAGCGGATGGTTCCCTCCTCGGTCACATACGCGCCGATGACCGCGGCGCCCGTGTCCGGATCGAAGCAGTAGCGCTTGTCCCCGACCGTCTGGATGCCCGTGAGCATCACGCCCTCGGCATCAAAGAGATACATCTGCCCGTCAATGGTCTGCATTCCGGTCAGGGCTGCGCCGGTCTCGTCGAAATAGTACACTGCGTCGCCGACTGCCAAAAATGCCGCCTGCTGGCAGATGCCCGTGTCGGGATCCGCGAAGCAGCGCCTGCCGTCGCGCAGGAACATCCCGGTCTGCATGACACCCGCGTCATCGAAGCAGTACAGGTGCTCGTCGATCGTCTGGAAGCCCGTGACTGCCTCGCCATCGGCATTGAAATAGTACGTCCTGCCGTCGATGGTGTCAAATTCGCTCTCGTAGCAGCGCATGGTCTGCACGTCAAAATAGCGCAGGGCGCCGTCGATGGTGAACCAGCCGGTGTGGAGCTTGCCGGTCTCCGTGTCAAACAGGAGCCGGTCGCCGTCGAGCCAGTACTCGCCGTAGTGCAGTCCCTCCGGGGTGCCGAGGTAGTAGTCGCCGTCGGCTTCAAACAGCCCGAATTCGGCATACAGCGTCTCCGGGGAGATGTAGTAGCGCTTGCCGTCCTGCTCCTGCCAGCCGGTCGCCAGGGCGCCGGTCTCGTCCGTGAAGAAGATCATCCCGAAGAACCGATGCAGTCCTGCGTCTGCCTTGCCGGTATTCGGATCGGTGTAGTAGCTTATGCCCTCCACGGTGAAGCTGCCGGTCAGGAGACTGCCGTCGGGCTCAAAGACATAGCTGTCGCCGTCGATGACGTTCGTGCCGGTCAGCTTGCCGTCGTCGGGGGAAATGTAGTAGCGCTCCCCGAAATACTCCAGCCAGCCGAACACCGGCTCCCCGGTCTGCGGATCGTAGTAATAGCGCTTGTCCCCGACGGTCTGCCAGTCGGTTTTCTGCGCCCCGGAAATGCCGAACAGATACGGCACGCCGTCGATGGTCTGCTCTCCGGCGGCATATGCGCCGTCCGTCTGCCGGTAGTAGCGCCTGCCGTTTTTTGTCTCCCATCCGGAAACGCTCGCGGCAGTAGTTTCGGTCGTGGTTTCTGCGATCGTGGTTTCTGCGATGGTCGTCTGGGTAGAAGTCTGGGTAGAAGTCTGGGTGGAAGTCTGGGTAGAAGTCTGGGTGGAAGTCTGTGCAGATTCGTTGGAGATCGCAGTCGTTGCAGACGCCGTGGTCTGCGTCGGGATCTCGGTCTGATCCGCCGCGTGAACGGTCAGAGTACCGGTGCTGACCGCAGCCGCCGCCAAAAGCGCCGCCGCCGCCAGCTTCCAAAAATGCTCCATGGGACTGTCCTTTCTGTGTGGGGGGAACTGGATTCCCGGGAATGTACGGATACTCATAGTATAGCACATTTTTGAGGGAATGTCAAATGGAATGAGGAATTAGAAATGAGGAATGAGGAATGAAGTTAAGACAAAAGCCCTCGGCTAAGGGAGAGTTTCCCAAAGCTAAGGGCTTTTTTTGTTACAAGTTATTTCAATCCGCGCCGCAAGGCGCAACCAAAATTCCTAATTCCTAATTCCTCATTCCTCATTTCCAAAGCGCTCCGCGCGATCAAACATTATAGATCATCTCCGAATACGTCGGCATCGGGTAGCGGTCGCGCGGCATGATGCGCTCGATCGTGTCGGAGATCGTTCTCATGCGCTCCATCTCCGGCAGGACACTGTCATGGAAGGCTTCCGCCTGTGCCTGGATGCCGGAGACCTCGCACGCCTTGTTCACGCGCTGCTCCAGGGACTGGATGGCGTCGTAGAATGCATCCGCCAGGTCGCTGAGCTGGTGCGCCATGGCTTCCTCCGTCACGGCAGTCATGCCGATGTTCTTCTTGATCTGGATGGAACTGCACAGCGTCTGCACATAGTCCAGCGTTGCCGGCAGGAGGAGCTTCCGCGCCATCTCGATCATGGTTCTCGCCTCGATGCGGCGCGTCTTGGAGTACTTCTCCAGGTGGATCTCGCATCTGGCCTTGATCTCGTCGCGCGAGAGAACACCGAATTTCTCCAGGATCTCGACGTTCTTGTCATCGCAGTAGTGCGGCATACAGTCCACCGTGGACGGGTAGTTCGGCAGGCCTCTGCGAGCCGCCTCCTGCACCCATGCCTCGGAGTAGCCGTCGCCGTTGAAAATCACGCGGCGGTGGTTCTTCAGGACATCCTTCAGGACGCGCTTGACTTCCTCCTCGAAGCCCTCCTTGCCTGCAAACGGCTCCAGGCGCTGGGTGAACCACGTCAGTTCCTCGCACACGATCGTATTCAGGAGGAAATTCGGGCACGCGATGTTGTCCGAGCTGCCCACCATGCGGAACTCGAACCGGTTGCCGGTGAAGGCAAAGGGCGAGGTGCGGTTTCTGTCGGTCGAATCCTTCGGGAAGGACGGCAGCGCATTGACACCGATCTCGAATGCCTTTGTCTGTGTACGAAAGACAGTATCGTCCTCGATGGCATCCAGCACACCCTGCAATTCCTCACCGAGGAACATCGAAATGATCGCCGGGGGTGCCTCATCAGCGCCAAGGCGGTGGTCATTTCCGGCGGAAGCGGCGGACAGACGCATGAGGTCTGCGTATTCGTCCACGCCCTTGATGAGGGCGCACAGGATGGTCAGGAACTGGAGGTTCTCCATCGGGGTGTCACCGGGATCGAGGAGGTTCTGTCCGTCATCGGTGGACATTGACCAGTTGTTATGCTTGCCGGAGCCGTTGACGCCCTCGAAGGGCTTCTCGTGCAGGAGGCAGACCAGACCGTGGCGCAGAGCGACTTTCTCCATGACCTCCATCGCCAGCTCGTTCTGGTCGGTGCCGAGGTTGGAGGTGGTGAAGATGGGCGCCATCTCGTGCTGCGCCGGTGCGACCTCGTTGTGCTTGGTCTTGGAGTAGATGCCGAGCTTCCAGAGTTCCTCGTCGAGTTCCTGCATATAGGCGGCGATCCTGGGGCGGAGATTTGCGAAGTACTGGTCATCCAGCTCCTGTCCCTTCGGCGGCTTGGCGCCAAAGAGGGTGCGGCCGGTGAGGATCAGATCCTCGCGCTGATCCCAGATCTTCTTATCAATGATAAAGTACTCCTGCTCTGCGCCGACGGTGGTGGTGACACGGGAGACGTTCTCATTGCCGAACAGCTTCAGGAAGCGGACAGCGGTCTTGGAGAGGGCATCCATGGAGCGCAGGAGAGGGGTTTTCTTGTCGAGGACTTCGCCGGTGTAGGAAACGAAGACGGTCGGGATATAGAGCGAGCCTTCCTTGACGAAGCACCACGAGGTGGGATCCCACGCGGTATAGCCGCGCGCCGTGGAAGTCTGACGCAGACCGCCGGACGGGAAGGAGGAGGCATCCGGCTCGCCCTTGACGAGCGCCTTGCCGGAGAATTCCATCATGGCCTTGCCGCCGGGGGCAGGGGTGATGAAGGAGTCGTGCTTCTCGGCGGTGGAGCCGGTCATGGGCTGGAACCAGTGGGTATAGTGGGTGGCACCCTGTTCGAGCGCCCAGTCCTTCATGGCATTGGCGACGACCTCAGCGGTCTGCATATCGAGGGCTTCGCCCTGCTGCATGACGCGCATGAGTTTCTTGAAAATATCCTTCGGCAGACGGGATTTCATGACCTCCATGTTAAAGACGTTCTTGGCGAACATGGCAGGTACGGTATTTTTTTCGGTCATAGGAGCCTCCTCAGAGTGTTTCTCGTGATAAAAAACTTACATTATTAATTATAGCACGAAAATTGAGTTTGTCAAGAAGGGGGGGAGAATTCGCAATGAGGAATTAGGAATGAGGAATGGAATGCGTAATGCGTAATGCGTAATGCGTAATGCG
>JAFPXW010000299.1 GCA_017394565.1 Oscillospiraceae bacterium
AGAACCTGTCCACATAGGGATTCACGCACGTCTTTTCGTCAAATTTTGCCGGTGCCTGCGTTAAAAATCCTTGAAGGGCGACAGCCTGTCGGCGGATTTTTGCCTTGTCACCGACAAAATGATGCCTGAAAATCCGTACATTCACCCTATGTGGACAGGTTCTTACACCGTGCGATTACGCTTCCGATTGGTTTTGTAACGATACATCGCCACATCTGCATCACGAATCACATTATGGATGCTATCCTGTTCAGAAAGGCTGTGGAGACTGCATCCGATGCTTGCTGTTAGGGGATAGGGTTTTGCTGCAAGGCGGTTTCTCTCTGCCATATCCGCTTCAAATGCTGTAATACGTCGGTTGATCTCGGCGCTGTCATAGATGCCGATGCCGAGAATGTAGAACTCATCTCCGCCCGCACGGACGAATATCTCTTCGGGTCCAGTGAGCTTTTGCGCTGCCTGTGCGACGGTGCGGATACCGAAGTCCCCCTCGTCATGCCCAAACGTGTCATTGATGTACTTCAGCCCGTCCATGTCGATCACGCACGCAAGGATACTTGCGTTCTCCGGCGCATTTGGGAGGAGCTTTTCGACTGCGGTATACATACCGCGGCGATTGTAGGCACCGGTCATCTCATCGTGAACAGAGAGATGTAAGAGCCTACGCTGCACACGGATCATCTGCAAAGCATTGTTGACGAAACGCAGCCAGTTACGATAGACCAGATTGAGCGGGTGCGGGTCAGTCAGGCTGCGCTGGAACACCGCATAGCCAAGCATTTTCTCATTAAAATGCACCGGCGAGAAATAGAAGACGGATGGTGTTTCACTCTCTGCCTGCATCCGTGGGAGCATTTCCGCCGTATCGAATCGAATGGCATCCTTCATCCGGCAGAATGCCGTTTCTCCGACCGAGGAGGCAGCAAGTGCGATCTGCATCTGCGTCGGATAGCCGTCTGCGATGTCCCGGCTTGTATCGAGCCAGTCCTCCTTCAGGCACAGGAAGAAATTCTCGAACGGACAGAGCAGATAGGTGCTGTCGAAGATGGCACGCAGGCAGTCCTCGGGGGTCTCTGCGGCAGTAAACTGCTCCGAGACATAGCTCTCCATGAGAAAGCCGATGTCGATATGATCCAGAAGGTCGGCGGCGGAATAATTGCGTGTCATGAGGTACAGCGCATCCTTGAAGGCACGTCCGGAACGCACCAGATCCGGCTGGCAGCCGCAGCTCATGCCGGCGTGAAACATGGTATCCAATTTCGGTTCATAGGGCAGGATAGGCGCATCCGGCTCGATCTGCTGCCGGATGGCATCGACAGCATCGGCGGCGGTATTGGCATCGTTCGGCTCATAGGAGGACAGCGAAACATCCCCTGTGATCGCCTCAGAAGTCGCCTCAAAACCGAGAACGATCAGCTCTTCCGGAATTTTCACTCCATGTTTGCTTAGTTCCTCAATCAGACCGAGCGCCATGTGGTCGCTTGCAGCGATCACCGCTTCAGGCATGGGGCGCTCGCCGGAGAGCAGCTCCTGCGCAAGACGTTCGCCGCTTGTATACCAAAAATCACCGTAGACGATGCGCTCGTCCGGAACGGTGATGCCTTCCTTTTGCAGTTCATCGAGAAAGACAGAAAGCCGTACTTCCGCAGCATAGCTGTCCTTCTGTCCTGTCAGCAGGAGAATGTCACGGCATCCGTGTACTTGTGTGATGTGACGGCACATTTCACGGAGTACAGACTCATTACGATTCTCCATCATCGGGTAATCCGCAAGTGGTACATCGAGGGAAATGACAGGCTTTTTGCACTCATTTCGCAGACGTTCGAGCACTCTGCCGATGACTTTACCGTTCTCATCGCTGGCGATAGCTGCTGTATCGACAATGACCCCGTCAAACTGATCGAACCGGATCAGATCGTAGATGTTTGCCTCTCCGTGCGTATACGCCTTCCGGACAGAAAACAGATGGGACATCGTTCCGAATACTGCCAGATGATAGCCGTACTTCTGGCATTGTGTCATGATGCCCTGTATCACACGGCGCTGGTGCAGCGTCTCCGGTACAGAGGTGATGAGGCAGATCTTGTTGCGCTTTTGCAAGGCGAGTCCCTCCTTCGATGCTGGATGTTTGTTTTATTATACCATATGCCGCTGCGTTAGTCAACGAGATTATATAAACAATCTCGACTTTTCACACGGGAAACATCTTTGATGTGTAATTCACAGGGGTGAGTTAAATATGACTCTGTAGTTCAGATAGTTAGAATACTTGCCTGTTAAGCAGATACAAAGTGAGCGCAGTTAGCAAAACAGTCGCTTACTTGTGAGGCACACGCAAGTGGTCATGGGGTTGAGTCCCGTCAGAGTCGCTTATGGCACCTTCCTCTAACAGGTCAGGAGTCCCGGTTCCGCAAGCAAGAAAGCGATGAGCAGCGCTCATAAGTTCGCTGGCTCCCTGCTTTTCAACCGGAGAATGCGGGTTCGAGTC
>JAFPXW010000300.1 GCA_017394565.1 Oscillospiraceae bacterium
ACGAGTCGGCCGCACACGCCGGATTCCTTCAGCAAGTTACCGAACATCAGCATACCCACGAGCGCACCTGCGGACGGAACGAGCAGGGCAACGATCAGGGTAACAACGATCGGGAAGATGATCTTCTCGGTCTTGGACGGAGTACGGAGCTGAGGCATCTTGATGGCACGCTCCTTCTTGGTGGTCAGCAGCTTCATCAGCGGTGGCTGGAGGACCGGACCGCGTGCCATGTAGGTGTAAGCTGCCAGCGCGATCGTACCGGTATTCAGGTTGGAATTCGCGCCATCGAGCAGTTTCGACGAAACATAGATGGAAGTCGGGCCGTCTGCACCGCCGATGATCGCAATGGAACCGCACTCAGCAGCGCTCATGCCCATGTAGGAAGCAGCCAGGAAGGTGAAGAAGATACCACCCTGCGCAGCTGCACCGAGCAGGAAGCTCTTGGGGTTGGCGATCAGCGGGCCGAAGTCGGTCATCGTACCGATGCCCAGGAAGATCAGGCACGGATAGATCTGAAGCTTAACGCCTAAGTACAATTTATCAAGCAGTCCGCCGTCGTGCAGGACTGACCAGAACCATTCCGCGCTCTGCGGACAATTCCAGAATTCGGCGTGGAACATCATGTCCTCTGACAGCACACAGGGCAGATTGGAGAGGAACATACCGAAGGAGATAGGGAGCAGCAGCAGCGGCTCGAACTCCTTGACGATCGCCAGATACATGAACACAAAGGCGATCAGCATCATGATGAGCTTCTTGGGATCCTCCATCAGTCCGAACAGACCGCTGGTTTCCCACAGACCCATCAGAATATCCTTCAAGATTTGCAGCATACTTTACTAACTCCTTTCTCAGAACGGCGATACGTTGTTGCGTCTGCCGTCCATCGCCCATGCAGTTCTGCCGGAGAAGCCGGTCTGTGCAGGCTTGACGGACTTGACCTTGTAGACGGTGCCGTCTGCTTCGCTCATCATGGCGACAACTGCCGAAATGACTGCGATGACCTCGTCATCATCCGCAGCAGCGGCGGCAGGAGCCGGTGCAGGTGCAGCAGGCTTGGGAGCAGCAGGGGCTGCTTTGGCCGGAGCCGGAGCAGGTTTCGGTGCTTTGGCAGCAGCAGCTTTCTTTGCCTTTTCCTGGCTGGCAGCATTGATGCGGTCAAAGATCTTACCAAAGAGGAAGATGATGATGACCAGCAAGAGCAGCGCCGCAATGACGATGCCAAGACCGGCAAGGGTAACGCCCCAGCGCTCGGCATTGTCGAGAGGACGCTTATCGCCAGGGATGGAGCCGCCGGCAAGCATCATGAGATCGTGCGCCTGTAGCATGAAATTCATATACACACTCTCCAATCGTTAAATTTTCAGCATACATTACTATTATACTATATCTCCCAAAGTTTTGCAAGGGTTTTTTTAATTTTTTTCAAAAATATTATTTTCTGTAGAAAAAAACAGATATATCGTGGTTTGTTAAATATTTCACAGGTTTACAGGTTTGACAAGGGATTGACAATGTGGTATAATGTTACGGTATTCGATAGAAATTTACTTGTTATGAAGAAAAGAGGCTCTGACATGAAACCGGAATCCGCAAGGAATCTACTGTGCAAGGCCGTCATCTCCGGCATCCTGATCGGCATTGGCGGCATCGTGAATCTGTCCTGTGAAAATCCGTATATGGGTGGATTTTTGTTCAGCTTCGGGCTGTTCTGCATCATCCGGTACGGTTTTGCGCTGTACACGGGCAAGGTCGGCTACATCCCGGAGCAGCCGCCGGTGTACATCCGGGAGGTGGCGCTGACGTTCCTCGGCAATGCGGTCGGGACGGCGCTGGATGCCTTTCTGATCCGTCTGACGCGCGTAGGTACGAGCATCCATGAGAAAGCCGCTGCCTGCATGGAAGTGAAACTCGCGGACGGTCTTCTGAGCAGCCTGGTGCTGGGATTTTTCTGCGGAATGCTGATGTATCTGGCGGTGGACAACGGCAAGCGCAGCACAGCGGAGGGCTTCGATACGGCGATGGTATTCGGCACAGCGGTGCCGGTCATGGTGTTCATCTTCTGCAAGTTCAACCACTCTGTCGCGGACTGTTTTTATTTCTTCGCCGCGCTGGAAGCGCCTGCGCAGGTACCGCAGGGGCTGCTCTACCTCCTGACCGTGGTCATCGGCAATGCGCTGGGCGGAATGTGCGTTCCGTTCTTGAAAAAGTGCGTAATGCGTAGTGCGTATTGCGTAGTTTCGGTGTCCGGCTATCGCCGGACGTATTTTAATAAAGCGTCCTAATAGAAAAAGCCTTCGGCTAAGGAAGTTTTCCCAAAGCCGAAGGCTTTTTGTTTATGAAGTCGGGTGTCGATAGCTCTTTTTAAAACGTCGCGTTAGCGACACCACAACTACGCACTACGAATTACGCACTACGCACGGATCTTAGTCCGTGATTCCGTTCTGTGCCTTTGCCGCAGTGAGGGTGTTGCGCATGAGCATGGCGATGG
>JAFPXW010000301.1 GCA_017394565.1 Oscillospiraceae bacterium
AAGGGAAAAAAAACGGCAAAAGTTGTACGTTTCAGTACAACTTTTTCAAAAAATTTTTGATTTTTGAAAATTTGCTATAGCTTTGGTCTGCTTTAGCAATGTTTGGATAGTGTAATCTTAAATTTTAGCAATTTCTGGCAATTCTGAAAAAATAAAAAAACCCGCCCCCGATCACAGATCAGGGACGACTTCGTCCATAAAGATTTTTCTGGTGGAGCTGCAACGAGGCGTGCCCCATCACCGCACATCATAATAAAAGGCATCCGCAGCGCTCCGGTCTGTTCCGGTGAAGATGCGTTTGGTCAGTTTCCGGTTTCGGATGAGGTACCAGTCCCCGAATTCGTCGAATTTCCGGCTGGAGGTGAGGACGTAGGAGTCCTTCAGCGTGCCGTATTTCTGTCCGCGTTCCGCGCCAAGCTGCTTGAGCCGTCTGGCAAAATCCAGATCCTCCAGACTCACGAGCGATTCATTGAAGCCGCCGATCTGCTCGAAATCACGCCGGCAGCACCAGAACATCGCGCCGCTGAGATAGCCGCCGCTGCGGAGCATAACGGGCAGCAGATGCATCGCCACATACAGCGAGGAAAAAGCAATGCCGACCGACATCCGGTCGAATTTCGGATTCGCGCCGCCGCCGATGTAGTCGCCGCTTTGCAGGAGCGACTTGATCTCGACGAGGGAATACTTCGTCATCATGCTGTCCGCGTCAAGCGTCACAATGATCTCACCGGTGGCGGCACGAACGCCGGAATTGCGGACGGCGGCGATGCATTTGCTGTCGTTCCGGATGACTTTTGCGTCATATTGCTGTGCAATGTCCACGGTTCTGTCCGTGCAGCGGTTGGCAGCGACGATGATCTCGACCGTGTCCGGGGCGGCGTATTTGGCGGCACTTCTCACGGAACGCAGGGCTTTGCCGATGTAGCGCTCCTCGTTGTGTGCCGGGATGATGACGGAAAACTGCATGATTTTTTGCTCCTTTCGCTTCTGGTTTCGGGGGACATACGAAAAAAGAGGAAAGTGTACGCTTTCCTCTTTTGGTTCCTTATTTAGGGCGTCTGCGCGACTTGTTCTTGCGGTCAGTATTGCGCTTGATGTCGCTGATGCGCTCCTCGCTGTGCTGCTTGAAGCGGCTCATCATGTCCTCGAATGTCATCTCAGACTGCGGCTTCTGCGGCTTCGGCTCCCAGACGGATCCCTTGCCGCCGTTGTCCTGACGGCGCGGTGTGCGCGGACGCTGCTGCTGCGGAGCAGATGCACTCTCCGGCGCTGCCTTCTTGACAGACATACTGATCTTGCCCTGCTCATTGACGGACAGCACCTTCACCTGAACGCTCTGTCCCTCCGTCAGAAATTCGTGAATATCGCTGACATAGGTGTTTGCGACCTCGGAGATGTGAACCATTCCGGTGACAGGCTTGCCGCCCTCGACCGGAACCTCCACGAATGCACCATAATTCGTGATGCCCTTGACCTTGCCTTCATAAACCTTTCCGATTTCCAGTTGCATAGTGTGTGAAAGTCCCCCTGCTTGAAATAAATTAAAAAAAAATAACAATCTATACACGATCCTTAGTTATGCGAGGTATCATAATACCTGCGTTCATCTGGATACGCATAATCATTGTTCTCCACAGCGAGCTTTTCCATGTATCTGCTGATGTCATCGGATTCGATCAGAGCAGCCAGCTCTTCGTTCTGAGCTGTCAGGGTATTAACGCTGTCTTCGAGAGCCGCCAGCTCCCGTTTTTTTTCGACGATCGAGTTTTGTGTCGTAATAAATGCTGCGGCGCACGCACCAATAAAGAGTACCAGAGCGACTCGGATGAGAAATAGCGTGCCAAAACGCGAACGATCATCGGGGTGTTTTGATTTTGCCATGCGTTTGTCCTTTCTTTAGATTCCTAAGAACATTATACACCTTTTTATTGGTTCTCTGCAAGCGCTTTTGGGTATTTTCTTGACCGCGAATTCGGATTTTGGCAAATCCTACAAATCTGGGCTTCAATTTTGTACAAATAGTTATAAAACCGGCTTTCACCCAGCGGAACGGGACGGCCAGCAGCTTCCGGACGGCATCAAAAAGCCGCATGGCAGGCTGACCGAGCGTCATTTCGTACAGTATGAATCCCAAAAGACAGCCGGCGGCGTAATACGCCCGGAACACGCCCTTTGCGCAGGCGCTGGCATACACCAGCAGCAGGACAGCGGCGCCGAGCAGCCACAGCGCGTCCTCGATGGCGACTGCCCATGCCGGGTGCCGCACACAGCGCCGGAACGCCCGGAATCCGTCAAACAGCAGCCCCGTCGGGATGCCGAGCAGACAGGAACCGCCAAACAGAGCCAATTCCTCGCGGATCGTCCAGTAAGTGTCCGGAATACGGCTGCTCATCGGAACAGCCTCCCCAGGAGCGACAGCGGTGCGCGTTGATCCTTGTCGCCGTAGAGCAGGCTCCAGATCTCACCCTCGACGGTGAGGTCGCCGGATTCGATGCTGATGGCGCGGATGTGCAGCTCGCGGCCGGTGATGGTCAGTTCGCCGAGCTGCGTAAAGATCACGATCTCACGGTCATCGAACCGGTCAATGTCGGTCAGTCCCGTGATGACGAGCGAGGAACGGTTTTCGAGCGTGAGCGTGTGAGAATGGTTCGTGTCCTGCATGGTAAGCCTCCTTTTTGGGAAGTATATGTGCAGGAACGGGATTTTAGAACAATTTCAGAACCAATGCCAACAACTTTAGAAAGCAAGCGGGTGCAGGGGGCGCAGCCCCCTGCAAGTAAAGCCCCCTTCCTGGGAAGGGGGTTGGGGGATGGGGGAAAGAAGGACGCTTGTTCAATTTGCTAAGTTGTTAGCATTG
>JAFPXW010000302.1 GCA_017394565.1 Oscillospiraceae bacterium
GTTTCTGTATTTCCATATTGATAAGGAGGTTTCTCATGACAACGATCCTGCTGGTCGAGGATGATCCGACCATTATTTCCACGCTGACGGAATTTCTAAGCTCCGAGGGCTTTTCCGTCCTGTCGGCAGTCGGTCAGGAGAGCGCGCTGCAAACGGCGCAGTCCCATTCGATCGACCTGGTGCTGCTGGACATTTCCCTCGCGGACGGAAACGGTTTCTCCGTCTGCAAGGCGCTCAAGGCCGAATACCAGATGCCGGTCATTTTCCTGACGGCATCCGGCGACGAATACAGCACCGTGACCGGATTCGATCTCGGCGCGGATGATTACATCGCCAAGCCGTTCCGTCCGCGCGAACTGCTCTCGCGCATCCGCAACATCCTGCGCCTGACCGGACGCAGCAATTCCGTCATGCAGCTTGGCAACGTCACCGTGGACACCGTCAAGGGCACGGCTGTCAAAAACGGACACGACCTGTATCTGTCTGCGCTCGAATACCGTCTTCTGCTGCTCTTTCTGACAAACCGCGGTGCTGTCATGACGCGCACGATGCTGCTCGAATCCCTCTGGGATGCCGCCGGTGAATTCGTCAGCGATAACACCCTGACCGTTTACATCAAGCGCCTGCGTGATAAGATCGAGGACGATCCGCAGGATCCCAAGCTCATCCGTACCGTGCGCGGCATGGGCTACAAGGTCGAATGACAGGCTTTCTGCGCAATCCGGAAGTCCGCCGGACACTATTTCTTTCGCTGCTCCTGAGCCTTGCCGCCGGCGGCACAGGGCTTGTGCTGCTTGGCGGCAAGGGCGGTGTCTTCGGGTTTTTGACGGGACTTGTGATGACGTGCGTGCAGATCCTTGTGACGTTCCGGCGGTATCGGAGCATCCGGAAGCTCGCATCCGAGATCGACGCGATCCTGCACGGCGCAGAGCTTCACGACATTCGCGGCACATCTGAGGGGGAACTTGCCATTCTTCGCACGGAAGTCGGCAAGATGACCTTGCGCCTGCGTGAACACGAACAAGCCCTCATCGCGGACAAGCAATTCCTTGCGGATTCGCTGGCGGATATCTCGCATCAGCTCCGTACCCCGCTGACGTCGATCCAACTGCTCCTCACACTGCTGTCCAAGCGCGACCTGACGGAAATGCGCCGCATCGAACTGCTCGGCGAACTGCGTTCCCTCCTGACACGCATCGACTGGCTGGTGGATGCGCTGCTGAAGTATTCCAAACTCGATGCCGGAAGCGTGCAGCTCCGGCAGGATACCGTTCCCCTGTCGCAGCTTCTGGATACGGCCTGCACACCGCTGCAGATCCCGTTAGAACTGCGCGGCATCGAGCTTCGCACGAAGGCGGAAGGTACATTCTGCGGCGACGTTGCATGGACGGCGGAAGCCATCGGCAACATCGTCAAAAACTGCATGGAGCACACCCCCGAGGGCGGCCGCGTGACGGTGCAGGGCTCTGAGAATCCGCTGTTTACGGAAATCGTCATCACCGACAGCGGCAGCGGCATCCGTAAAGAGGATCTGCCGCATATTTTTGAGCGTTTCTATCAGGGGGAACGCACAGCACAACAGGGCTTCGGCATTGGTCTTGCACTGGCTCGCCGCATCGTGACCGGACAGAACGGCACGCTCAAGGCGGAGAATCTGCCCACACACGGCGCGAAATTTTCCATCCGTTTTTATAAGAGCGCAGTGTGACAGGATGCCGCTTCAAGCGCCGCATGACTGTATCAATTCTGTTTATAAGCAATAAAAAGGGGCGTTGATTCGCCCTTTTTTGAATTGTGACGGATGTGTTATACAAAAGTCACGGAAAAGTAATACTGTTGTGTTATGATAATATCATCGAAGAAAGGAGCGAACCACTATGGTAATCTTACAGACCGAACATCTTTGCAAAACTTACGGCAGCGGCGAAAATGCCGTTCATGCCTTGAATGACGTCAGCCTCACGATCCACAAGGGCGAATTCGTTGCGATCATCGGGCCGTCCGGTTCCGGCAAATCCACTCTCCTGCACATTCTCGGCGGCGTGGATCAGCCTACCTCCGGTAAGGTCTGGATGAACGGCAGCGATGTGTATGCCCAGAACGACGAGGAGCTTGCGATCTTCCGCCGTCGTCAGGTCGGGCTGATCTATCAGTTCTACAACCTCATCCCGGTTCTCGATGTGACCGAAAACATTACCCTCCCTGTCCTGATGGACGGGCAGGAGGTCAATCAGGAACGCCTTGCGGAGCTCGTGGAAACGCTTGGGCTCAAGGGACGTGAAAAGCATCTCCCGAACCAGCTTTCCGGCGGACAGCAGCAGCGTGTTTCCATCGGCAGAGCGCTGATGAATGCGCCGGCCGTTCTCCTCGCGGACGAACCCACCGGCAACCTCGACAGCAAGAATTCGCAGGAGATCGTCAGCCTGCTGCGGCTCTCGAATCAGAAATACGGGCAGACGCTCATCATCATCACCCATGACGAAAACATCGCATTGCAGGCAGACCGCATCATCGCCATCGAGGATGGCAGGATCACCAGAGATGAGGTGCTTCGCGGATGAACGTTTTTCACAAAGTCACACTCGAAGCACTCAAAAAGAACCGCACCCGAACCACCGTCACCATCATCGGCATCGCGCTGTCCACGGCACTGTCCACCGCCGTCACGACTTCGGTTTCGAGCTTGCAGCATTTCCTGATGACAGATGAGATCGAACGGTGCGGCAGTTATCACGTCAGCATGAATGATGCGGATCCGTCTGCGTATCAGACACTTTCCGCCAATGCGGAGGTGAAGGATATCGTCTACCTCGATCCCATCGGCTATGCGATGGCAGGTTCGGAGAATGATTACAAGCCGTACCTCTATCTTGCCGGCATGAGCGAACATTTCACCGACCTTGTGAGCGTGCGTCTGATTTCCGGAGAAATGCCGGAAAACAGCCATGAGATCCTCATTCCCGAGCATCTTTACAGCAACGGCAATATCAGTTACAGCGTCGGCGATACCCTCACGCTCGAAGTCGGCGACCGCATGATCGATCAGCATACCCTGACACAGCATAATCCGTATACGCCGCCGGAGGAACTGGAAGATGAGCAGATCCCCGAACGATTTGCTGCACGCGAAACCGTGACCTACACCGTCTGCGGCATCTATGAGCGTCCGGCATTCGAGGAGTTCAGCGCTCCCGGCTACACCTGCCTGACGGTGGATGCGGACGACGTTCCCTCGGAGGAAGCTCTGGCACTCTGGTACACCGTCAAGCACCCGTCGCGTGTTTACGATTTCATGAATGAGATCCAGCTGCATGGCAATTCCCATACCGACCTGCTCATGTACAAGGGCATTTCCCGCTTCGACGGCTATCTTGCAGTGCTGTACGGACTGACTGCGATCCTCATTGCGCTCATTGCATTCGGCTCGATCTCGCTGATCTACAATGCATTTTCCATTTCCGTCTCCGAACGGACCAAGCAGTTCGGGCTGCTGTCCTCCATCGGTGCGACCAAAAAACAGCTCCGCCATATGGTGCGCTTTGAGTCGTTCTGCGTGAGCATCATCGGTATTCCGGCAGGTCTGGTCATCGGGATCGTGGGCATTGGCATCACGCTGTTGTGTGTCGGCTCGAAGTTCTCTGCTCTCACCGAAAGCGGTCAGACCATGCATCTGCACGCTTCCATTCCGGCGCTTGTGATCGCGATCGTGGTTTCCATGCTCACGGTGCATCTGTCCGCGTGGATCCCCTCCCGGCGTGCAACGAAGGTTTCCGCTGTGGAAGCCATCCGTCAGAGTACCGACATCCGGCAGGAACGCCGTCCCATCAAAACCCCGAAGTGGATCTACAAGCTCTTTGGTCTGTCCGGAATGCTCGGTCAGAAGTATTTCAAGCGCTCGCGCAAGAAATACCGTGCAACTGTACTGAGCCTGTTCATGAGCGTGGTACTGTTCATCTCGTCGGCCTCCTTTACGACGATGCTGCAAAACAGTGTGACGAGCGTGTTCACCAAGAATCAGTACGACCTGCGGTTTTACATGGAAGACTGCGATATGTCCACCGATGCCATCCGTGAGCTTCTGCTCGCTGATGAGAACGTCACCTCCTGCGCCGTGACGATCCCCGCCTATGCTGATGGTTCGATGGCGAGTGATGCCTTTTCGGAACAGGCTGTCAAGGCAGAGTATCTCTTTGGCAGAGAGTCCGAGATCGAAGGCGAGGTCGGTTCCTTCCTCCAGCTCCAGTTCGTGGACGATACGACCTTCCGTGAATACCTGAAAGCAAATGGTCTGAATGAAGCTGATTACATGGATCCTGCCCATCCGCAGGGTGTCTGCGTAGACAAAATCATCACATTTGATGAAGAAAAGGGTAAGTACATCGACATGAATCTGTTCCAGTGCGACAGCTTTGATTTCCATGCGAAGTACACGCCTTTGCTGGAAGGGTATCAGTTCTACGGTTACGAGGGGGACAACGGCGAAATCGCTGTTTACCGGAATGAGGACGGCGAAGAAACGCAGCTCACCGGTGAGGAGGCGCGTGTCCGCAGAACGCTGCATATCGGCACTGTCCTGCATGAGATCCCCTATTTCTCAGATACCAACGGTGTTCCGGAGGTCTATTATCCGGCGAGTGTGATGGAAGCTGTCATCGGCGGTACGACACCCTATGAGCGCCGAAACGATGCCAATTTCGTGATGACCGCACCCGATCACGAGGCCGCTGTGCAGAGCCTGCACACAGCGCTCATCGAGCATCACCTGCCCGTGTCCCATCTCTACGACGTGACCGCTGACCACGAAAACGAACACAATCTCATCGTCATCATCAAGGTGTTCAGCCTCGGCTTCATCGTGCTGATCTCGCTGATCGCTGTAGCCAACGTGTTCAATTCCATCTCGACGAATGTCGCACTCAGACGACGCGAATTTGCGATGCTGCGTTCCATCGGTATGACCAGCAGGGGCTTGCAGAAAATGATGAATTTCGAGTGCATCCTCTATGGCACAAGAGCACTGATGTTCGGGCTTCCCGTTTCCGCCGCCATGAGCCTGCTGATCTGGCACACCATCCATCACGGACTGGAATCCGGCTATCAGTTCCCGTGGCAGGCAATGTGCTTTGCGATCTTCTCCGTCTTTGCCGTAGTCTTTATCACCATGCTGTACGCCATGAGCAAGATCTACCACGACAACCCGATGGACGCGCTCAAGAACGATAATCTGTAATACTTCAATCCATATGAGCTATACTTCCGGAAGTATAGCTCATATTATTTTGACATTTTTGGTAATATTTTGATGCGAATTCCAAACGCCTGCATTTTCTCCACCTCATCTTTATTTTGTTAGTTGATTTATACACAATTTGTTCTTATAATAGAGATATGATATACAGATTGCCCATCCATTATGGGGAATGGAGGAACGATTATGAGCAAAAATCACAAACTTCATCGCCGCTGTATCGCTGCGGTGTTGGGGGCATTATGGATGATGCAGCCGCTCCTGCCGA
>JAFPXW010000303.1 GCA_017394565.1 Oscillospiraceae bacterium
ACCCTCCATAAATAGCCCCCTCCCTGGGGAGGGGGTTGGGGGTGGGGGGAAAGAAACGAGCCTGTTTTTCTAACAGAAACCCAAAAATTCATTTCCGTGGTTTTCGTGAAATGGCTTGCATTCACAGGCGAAATGTGCTATAATGTCCCTATATGCATGACAGCAGATTTCAGGAGGTAACACCCATGACACACCAGGCAAACCCCGATCGCTACAACTCCATGCCCTACCGCCGCTGCGGAAACAGCGGCCTCAAGCTGCCTGCCATTTCCCTCGGACTCTGGCAGAATTTCGGCTTCGGCAGCGTGTTCGCCAACGCGGAGGAAATGTGCCGCACCGCATTCGACCTTGGCATCACGCATTTTGACCTCGCTAATAATTACGGCCACCCGTACAACGGCAGCGCGGAGGAGAATTTCGGGAAGATCCTCGACCGCGGACTTCGCGCGTACCGCGATGAACTGTGCATTTCCACCAAGGCCGGCTACGAGATGTGGGACGGCCCCTACGGTGACAAGCACGGCAGCCGCAAATACCTCATCGCGTCCCTCGACCAGAGCCTGCGCCGGATGAAGCTCGATTATGTGGACATTTTCTATCATCATGTCTTCGATCCCGACACGCCGATGGAGGAGACAGCCCTCGAGCTCGACCAGATCGTCCGCAGCGGAAAAGCCCTCTATGTCGGCATTTCCAATTATAACCAGGAGCAGACGCGGCAGATGCAGGCGATCCTGCGCGAACTGCGCACGCCCTTCATCGTCAACCAGCCGTCCTACTCCATGCTCAACCGCTGGGTGGAGGACGATCACCTCGACACCTACTGCAAGGAAAATGGCATTGGACTGGCGGTATTTTCGCCCTTGTATCAGGGATTTCTCACCGACCGCTACCTCCACGGCATCCCGGCGGATTCGCGCATCGGCAAGGGCAATACCTGGATCGCCGAGCAGCTCACGGAGGAAATGCTCCGCCGTCTGCACCGCCTGAATGACATCGCACAGTCGCGCGGTCAGAGCCTGTCGCAAATGGCGATCGCGTGGCTCCTGCACAATGAAGCCGTTGCGACCGTTCTCGTCGGTGCGAGCCGTCCGGAACAGATCGTCAACAATGTCGGCGCTCTCGCGCACTTGGATTTTTCGCCGGAGGAACTGGCGCGGATCGAGGATGCGCTGCGCTGAGTCCCCACGCGCCGGCTGTTGCCCATATTTCTACAGAAACGCGCTCTGACAGTCTATCCCATCAAAGGAGAACCCCATGAAACGTACCCTTTCCCTCCTCGTGCTGACAGCCCTGCTGCTGACGGGCTGTTCCGGCACGGGAACCCAGACGTCCACACCCGAAACCACTGCCCGTTCCGAGGAAGCATCGGCAGGATCCGATGCAGAAACCACCGAAGAACCGCGGAAATTCGACACCGGCGACTCCATGCCCGTGCTGTCCATTACGACAGTCGATACCGATGCGCTCGACTTCGTGACGGAGCCGGTCGCTGCCCATGTGGCCGAGCAGATCGCTTCGTGGACGCCGCACTACGAGATGCCGCCTGCGCCGTATTACGAGGCGTGTACGCTCACGCTCACGGATGGTGAAAATGTCGTATTTTCGGACATTGCTGCCGATGTCAAGGTTCGCGGCAACTGGACGACCACTTACGCCAAGAAGCCCCTGCGCCTGAAATTTGCCGAAAAACAGAGCTTCGGCGACCTCCACGGCGGCGCCGGCTTCAAGAACTGGCTGCTTCTGGCCAGCTACAAGGACGGCTCGATGCTGCGCGACCAGACGGCATTCGGCATCGCGCAGGACTTGTTTGCGGACTACGGGCTGTATGCGCCGGACTGCGAGCTCGTGGAGGTCGAGATCAACGGGCATTACTGGGGCGTGTACCTCCTGACCGACCAGCTCCAGGTCAACGAAAACCGCGTGGATATTACCAAAAATCCGAAGGACTACACCGGCACGGACATCGGCTATCTGCTGGAGTTCGACGGCTACTACACGGATGAGGACGCGCTGCACAGCTTTGCGGTGGATTATGCCGATAATGCGCCGCTTCTGCCGTTCGAGGGGGACGAAACGCCGGAGGACACCGTCTGTCCCCTCGGCGACGGGAAGAACCCTGCCTTCAAGGAGACCGGCTTCTCCATCAAAAGTGACATCAATTCGCAGGAACAGCATGATTTCATCGCGGCGTACATGAACAATGTCTACCGCCTGCTATACGCGGCGGCTTACGAGGACAAGGCGATGCGGTTCAATGCGGACTTCACCGCGCTGGAGGACGCGCCCGACCTCACGCCGCAGGAAGCCGTGGAGCTGGCGATCGATGTCGAGTCCCTTGCGGCGATGTACATTCTCAGCGAGGTGACGTGCGACGCGGACATCTACTGGTCAAGCTTCTTCATGGACGTGGATTTCGGTGAAAACGGGAGCAAAAAGCTCACCTTTGAAGCGCCGTGGGATTTCGATTCCGCCCTCGGCAACAAGGATCGCGTGAACAACGGCAAGGGCTTCTATGCGGCGTCCATCGTGCCGGATGTGAACGATTCCTACGACGCGGTCAATCCGTGGCTCACGGTGCTGATGCAGGAGGACTGGTACCGGGACATCATCCGGAAACAATGGACAAATGCCTATGATGCGGGCGTTTTTGAACGTGCCGGCGAGCAGATCCTGACGGAAACGGAAACCCACGAGAACGCCCTTCTGCGCAATGTCCAGCGCTGGGACAGTCTGGCGCACAACGAGGCTTCGACCGAGCTGTCGCGCAAAGCCGCCCAGTGCCGCACGCCGATGGAAGCCGCGGAGTACCTCGCGGAATGGCTGGCGGACCTGGTGGAATTTCTGAACGGGTACTGGCATGAGTGAGGACTGGGGTTTTTTTGAAAATCCTGCATTTCGTCCACCGAAACTACATAAAATGAGTTGCATTTTTATCAAAATATTGATATACTATGAAATGATGATGAATGAGCGCAGACGTTTGCACACGCCCACTGCCGTTTTCCACACAGGATCACATCTCTACCCCCTCCGAATGTGCCTTTGCATTCCTCGTGTGATCCTGGCGAACGTGCTGACCTGAAAGCTTTCGTATCCCCGGCGCACTCCCCAATGCGCTCCGCATTGTGCCTGGTGTACGGATCTTCTGCGCATCACGTCCGTGATCTCCATACAAAAAGAACGAGCTTTGCCCCTGACCGGGCAGGCTCGTTCTTTTTTGTCGTATCTGAAGGGGTTTATCCAACCAGTACACGTTTGAGCAGTGCAAGGTCGAATACATCCGCGGCATTGTCACCATTCAGATCAGCCGCCTTGGCATCCGTCAGTTTGCCGGACTGATGCAGCCATTTTTGCAGCATGATGAGATCCGTCAGCGACACCGTACCGTCGGCATTCACATCGCCTGCGAGCGTGTCCGACGGTTCACCGCGCACGAGGAGCCTGGCATTTGTCAGTTCGATGGGATCGGTGCCGTATCCCGTCAGGCTGATGCCGTCGAGGTCGGCATACGTCACGCCGAGCTGTTCGAGTACCGGAAGGATGTCCGATGCCAGAAAGACCGCCTTTTCGCCGTTGGCATAGAACGGCTGGATCGCCTGCCAGATCGGTGGGTTGCCGCTCCATTTCTGGAGGGCGATGACCGGAGGGTTGGCAGTACCGTTGTAGTCGACTTCGATCGCGTAATCCTCGCCCAGCGATGCCAATTTCGCCGTATCGAGCGTGATCTTGTCCTTGTCGCCGGAAAGGGATTCCTCCAAGGTGTATCCGGCACACGGATACTTCGCGACGCTCGAATACAAAAGCCCATGCTTCGGCGTTTCTCCCTGACGCTCAAACAGTTCGGTCAGCGTCACGAATTCATAGCCCTGTGCGGCAAGCTCCGGCATTGCGATCTTCAGCGCTTCGACCGTCTGGCTGTTTCCGGCGGCATCGTGGAGCAGAACGATCACGCCGTCTTTCGCGCCGTTCAGAATGTAATCCGCGCGTTCCTGCGCTGTGACGTTCTCCATGTAATCCTGACAGTCGATGCCGCAGATGAACGGCAGGTCGATGTTGTCATACATGACATCGCTCGTGTCGATGAACGGCGGACGGAAGAATTTCGGGTACTCGCCCGTGATGGCGTAGACCTGCTCATCGACATAGCGGATCTCCTCCTGGATCTGTTCCGGTGCCATGCCGCCCATATTGGAGTGCGTCTTGGAGTGATTGTCGATCTCCATGCCCATGTCGTAGGCGCGTTTCACGGACTTGGCGCTCTCGTCGGTGATGTTCACGCCAATGAGGAAAAACGACGCTTTTGCGTCATATTCCTCCAGAACGTCCAGCACGTCATTGGTGGTGGTCGTGTTCGGACCGTCATCGAACGTGAGCGCGATGAGTTTCGGCTCGGCTTGTGCCGCGGCGGAAACCGGCTGCACCGGAATTTCCGTGAGCAGCATCGCCGCGCCTGACAATACCGACAGCAGGCGACTGCATTTTTTCTTCATGATGATCTACCCTTTCTGATCTTTCTTGCGGTTGTTTTGTTTGTTTTTGTTTGTTTTTTTGATGGTAACCGCTGTTTTCATTGTAACATATTCCGGCAGGATTTGGCAATCTCAAATGTAAATTTTCTGTAAATTTCCGGAAAAGTTGTACTGAAAGATGCAATTTTTGCCGTTTTTTTCCCTTTTATGGGAGGACATTCTCCGAAAACAAGCAAAACAAACAAAACAACGTGAGAATGAGAATGTGTATGAGAATGTGTATGAGAATGAGAATGTTGATGTGTATGTGTATGTGTATGAGAATGTGCGCACGCGCCCCCTGCTGCGCAGGGCTTTGCTTCACACACACTGACAAGCAAATTTTATGTTTGTTTTTTCTCTCAGAAGGGGGCTTGCAAAAATGCCACCCCATTTACAAAGCAAACCACCGGAACTGCTGTCCCTCTTGCAGTTCCGGTGATCGCGTGTATTTACTTCCAGTTTAGCCTTGTGACTAACTTTTTAGCTAAATTCTTGTGCAAATTCGTGACAAGCCGGTCTGTCATCTATCAAAGGCTCTCGTAGAACTTCACGGCATCGTCCAGCTCCTCCTGCGTCGGGTGCCCCTTGGCCGTGCCGCCGATGAGCTTGAACGGCCCCCATGTATTGAAGCCCTTCGCCTTGAATTTGCCCTTGACGGTGCAGTGCTTCGACTCGGCGATCGCCGTCAGGTCGCTGAAATAATGCTCGTTCGGCATTGCCGCCGTCACGATCAGAAAGACCTCCTTGCCCTCCGGCAGGTTCTCTTTCGCAAAGCTCTGGATCTGCTTGGCTACGTGCTCGGCGTAAACGCCCGATGCAAAGCCGATCCGGTCATAGCCCGACAGATCCTTCACATCGCCGATGCAGTCGATCAGCTGCACGTCGCTGTGCTTGGCGGCAATGGCATCGACCACCTTCTTCGTATTGCCGTGGTGCTTGGAAAAATATACGATCGCGGTTTTCATCTTCTGTTCATCCTCCTCAAAAAAATCTCATCAACTGTTTGTTATGATTCGACGATATGCTACGATGCGTAGAATATCAACTCCGAGTTATAACTTTTTTAGTTTATACGGACTATGATAAATTCAACTCACAGTCATATCGTAGTACTATTATACCACAAATGATGGTGGAAATCAAGTACTTTTTTAACAGTTTGACAATAAATATTTCAGAAATAGCACTTTTTTAGCTTGACAAACGGAGCATTATCTGTTATAATGTAGGTAACAACCAATTAATCACACAATACTCACCTTACATCGAAGCACCGGCTCACTGGCAGGAACATCCATGCATTCAGGCAGGATCCATCCTGCGGTCAGACCGGTTTTTTTGAAGTGTGACGCGGCACTGGTTTTAGGTAAATATGGAAATTTGTATTCATTCCCGAAAACGATTTCGGGAGGGGGAAAATGCCGTCCGGCCATGCGAAAGAGAAACAAAATCTGCCGGACGAGAAACAGAAGAAACTGCCAGAATGGCGAAGAATGGAGGAATTACTATGCGAAAGAATCTGATCTGTGCGTCCCTTGCAGCACTCCTGCTGCTGACCGGATGTTCGGAGAATCCGCTGTCGGCGGACACCATCCAGTCCACGGAGAGCGCATCCATCGAGACCGGCGCGATCACGACCGAGCCTGCCACCACACAGGCGCCCACGACCGAATCCGCGGAGCTCGGCCCCAAGGCGCTGCCGACCATAAATGACGACATCCCGGAGATCCCCGGCTATACCATGATCTGGAACGACGAGTTCGACGGTGACGCCCTCGACGAGAGCCTCTGGAATTACGACACGCACGTCGCCACCTGGAGCGACGAGGAGAACCAGTCCTACACGGATTCTGCGGACAATGTGTTCCTGCGTGACGGCGCTCTCGTCCTCAAGGCCATCAAGGACGACGAACGCTACACCTCCGGCAAGCTCACGACACAGGGCAAGCAGAGCTTCACCTACGGCAAGGTCGTGTTCCGCGCAAAGGTGCCGGAGGGCAAGGGACTGGCTTCCTATGTGGGACTGCTGCCGCAGAATGAAAACGTTTACGGCCCCTTCCCGAAGTGCGGAAAGCTTGACGTGATGAGCATCTTCGGCAAGGACGCTGCCACCATCAACACCGACATCTACTACGGCGAGCCCCTCACCGAGCAGGCGAAGAGCTTTGCGCTTGGCAAGGGCAGCTTTTCGGAGGAATATCACGAATTTTCCATCGAGTGGGAGCCGTCTGAGATCCGCTGGTATGTGGACGGCGCGAAGATCCACTCTGTCAACGACTGGTTCACCAGAGTGACCGCCAGCAGCCTGGATGCCGCGTATCCGGCGCCCTTTGACCAGCCCTTCTATGTGACGATGAACCTGGCCGTCGGCGGATCGGATGCCGGTTCTCCGAATGTGGAGACCGACTTTGACAAGGCGGAATTCCAGATCGACTACATCCGCGTTTACCAGAAGAACGAGTACGACACCAATGTCGAGCGCACCGCCAAGCACTTCCGTCAGGCGGACGAGTCCGGCAACTTCGTCCACAACGGCGATTTCTCCGCAGCAGAGGACTTGAATGATGCGGCTGACTGGAGCCTGCTGCTGTTTGACGGCGGTGAGGCGACCGCTGTGATCGACGGCAATACCCTCACAGTCAACACCGCGAATGCCGGCAAGGCAGATTACTCCGTGCAGATCGTGCAGCCGGAGATCCCGATGATGCGCAGCAGGAAGTACCGCCTGTCCTTTGACGCATGGGCTGACGAGGAGCGCCAGATCACGACCTGTGTCTCTGCACCGGATGCTGTATTTGCGCGGTATATGGAGGATCAGACGTTCACGGTCACGACGGAGAAGACGAACTACAGCTTCGATTTCTACATGATCAACAAGGACGATGCGAACGGCAGACTCGAATTCAACCTCGGCAACGCCGGCTCGACCGCTGCGGTACATTTCCAGAATGTCCGCGTGGAGCTGGTGGACTAAGAGCATCGCTGATTTACGCGAATCAACTTACTCCCATACTCGTATTCCCCCGAAGGCAGTGTTCCTGTTTTCGGGGGAATTCGTGCGGAAAACGGGGGTTTTTGCAGGGGGGCGCAGCCCCCTGCAAGTAAAGCCCCCTTCCTGGGAAGGGGGTTGGGGGATGGGGGAAAGAAGGACGCTTGTTCAATTTGCTAAGTTGTTAGCATTG
>JAFPXW010000304.1 GCA_017394565.1 Oscillospiraceae bacterium
AAATCCAAAAATTGATTTCCGTGATGTTTTGGGGATAGGGGTTGACAAATCGGGGGGAAGCGTGGTATAATGAAAATACAAGGGTACACCGATTGACGGCTTGCTCCCTTGGATGATTCGGATTACATAAAAGTAACCGCCCTCACTTAGGTCGAGCTGGGCGGTTACTTCCGTTTATGGGTATGGAAAAATATCATACAAATCAAGCTAATTAATCCAATCAGCAGTATGCAGAACTGGATCAGCTCATCCAGCTTGGACTTCTCCTCGTTGGACTTCTGGACATTCTCATCCATATTTTCTTTTACTTCCATAACAGCAAAAAGAAATAGCCGCCCTGCTCACCAATAGGGACGGCTATTTCTAGCCAAACTTTTAAGGGAGCAACCGCTTACGGTGTGCCCTTGTATTTTTATTATACCACCCTGCTCATGATTTGTCAACCCCTGTCTTGACAACACCCCGAATTTAGGATATAATAATACCACAGAACTTGATGAAAAGGAGTCTTGTCCTATGCTGAAAAACATCCCTCCCATCCTCTCGCCGGAACTTCTGAAAGTCCTGTGCGAGATGGGGCACAGTGACCGGATCGTCCTCGCGGACGGCAATTTCCCTGCCGAAAGCATGGGCAAAAATGCCATCGTCCTGCGTGCGGACGGGCATGGTGTACCGGAACTGCTCGATGCCATCCTCACGGTCTTTCCGCTGGATACCTACACGGAGCATCCCGTCACCCTGATGGAAGTCGTCCCCGGTGATCCGGTGAAAACGCCCATCTGGGACACTTACCGTGAGATCCTCGCACGCCATGATGACCGCGGCGGTAATGCCATCGGCACGCTGGAACGGTTCGCATTCTATGACGAAGCCCGAACTGCCTACTGCATCGTCGCCACCAGCGAACAGGCACAGTACGCAAATGTCATGCTCCAGAAAGGCGTGATCGTCTGAGAACGTTTTCTCTGCACCAATCACAAAATATCCCGAAAGCAAGAGATCTCCTGCTTTCGGGATTCTTTAGTTTTTCGTCAGTCGTTTTCTGCGGTCACACAAAATCCTCGATCGTCACATCCGATGCACCCGAACCGACCGCAGCAGCGTATTGCAGGATCGCTGCGGCATCGGAGGCATTGATGCTGCCGTCCTTGTTGACATCCGCAAGTGTCACCTGTTCGTCCGTCAGGTCGGCAGAAGTACCTGCACCGATCTTCGCCGCGGCGATCAGGACATCGGCGGCGTCGCTCGCATTCACCGAACCGTCCTGATTGATGTCACCCAGTGCGGCATCGGTGACTTTGGTCATATCGACCGGATGCGCATTGCCGTCCAGTCCCTTGCCGGTCAGCGGATCAAGGATATACACTGCGACCGTTTCCATGCCGCCGTTCATGCCGTCCTCCTGCTGAATGTCCACATACACCTCACCGTCAAAATGGTAGAGCGCGTAGTCATTCAGCCGGTAGTCATTCTGCCGCGCGTAGTCATCCAGCGCCCACTCTGCAATTTCCTTGTCCGTGAAATAATGGAATTTCGCCGGATCCAGGCCATTCACACGGGTGATGATCTCCTCCGTTTCGTCCTCCCACTTCATCAGGAAGGTCGTCGGGGAAAGCTTTCGCACATCGAATGCCTCGAAGGCATCAATGCCGTCATACCGGAAATTCGGCCCGACACCGCCGACAGCAAATGTAAATTTCCGGCTGTCATCGCCGTTCTGATAATACAAGGTACCATGGTCCGGCGTTTCAAAGCAGTAATACCGCATATTGTCGCTCTTGACCTCCCACACGCCGGTGTCGAAGCCGTCAAAGCCCATCTGCTCCTCGATGACCTCTGCATGGAACGCCTTGTCCATGACCGTGATGGTGTAATCCGTAAGGTCCGTAATGTCATAAACCAGCGTCGCCTTGCCGTTCTCGTCGGGTTCGGGGATGATGATGTCCACGAATTCATAGTCACTCAGCGCCTCCACATCGCTGTTGTAGGCGCCGTTCGCGATGAGCCGCATCCATCCGTTGTCATAGACCGTGTAGGTGTCGTCCGTGATCCAGTTGAAATAGCTGTAGCGGTCATCGGACGTCGTTTTGAGCGCCAGCTGGAGCAGTTGTCCGGTGTAGGTCTTGTGGTCGGAGCCGACCTGACCGCCCTTGCCGTTGCCGAGGATGTACACGCCCTCCAGTGACTGATCCTGCATGGTGATGGTCATAAGCTTTCTGCCGTTTTCCTCGCGGATCTCGCTCGTCACCTGCGGACGTGTCCTGTCAATGACAAAGGGCGTGCGAAGCTCCTGCGTTTGTGCGCCATAGTAAAAAACACTGCCGGTCATCGCCGCAAAATAGCTTCCCTCCGGCAATTCTGTCAGGTCGATGTCAGGGATCCAGACCATTTCCTCATGGGATGGTGTGTAGGTCTCATAGCTGTCCCCGATGAGCCTGCCGTCTGCATCGTAAATGTACGCGCCGCCGACACGCGCTTCACGCAGCGTCTGCATCGGCAGGAGCAGCTGGTCTGTGATCATGTCGCCGTCCGGCGAAATGTAGACCGTGTCCCGCAGCGGTACCTTGGCGCCCGCATGGCCGTTGGCAGGATCCGCTTCGTATTCCCAGATCTGTCCAAGGATATCGTATGCCCCGCCCTGCGAGAGTACAGAGTCCGGGATGGTGTCAATGAAATCCATCTCTGCGATGAGTGCCTGTGCGTTCTGCATCTGCGCATTCAGGCGTGTCTGCCCGATCATGACAGACGCGCAATTCGACGACTCGCGGTGCGCCGTGTCAAAGATCGGCACAGCGCCCCAGTCCCCGGCGAAGCCCAGCAGCGGAATGGAAATGTCACAGCAATTCTCCGCGCCCTCCAGCACGAGATAGCCCTCCACAAAGAAGCCATTGGTGAAGATCTCGCGGATCTTCGCTGTCTGTGCCGCATCGAGGGCGACATGGACAGTCTCCGTCCGGCTCTCTCCGGCGGCGATGTGCCGGAGTGCCGATACATCCGCGGTGCTGGTCAGCGACTGCGTGCCGGAAATGATGTAGCCGCCGTCCTGTTCGCTGTATTCCGCGGCGTCCGTGGAGAGGACGAGTTTCGCGCCGGTGAAGGTCACATCCTCCTGCGAAAGATTCTGCATATGCACATCAAAATCAAACGTATCGCTCAGCCCGTCGAACAGCTCGATCTTGCCGGAAACGGACGAGCCGGTCAGGATGACCTTGTCACGCTGCGCCGCATCCAGATCGACCAGACCTGCACCCTGCCGTCTGGGACTGACGTACAGGCCGTTTTCGTCGGTGTAGAGCTTGGCGGAATTCATCAGCACATTGCGGACGGTACGCGCCCTGTTTCCCTCCGGCAGCGTGCCGGACTTCGTCATGTGTTCCTCCAGCACGGCCGCCGCACCTGCCACGAAGGGCGACGCCATGGAGGTACCGGACATCATGTCCAGACCGCCGCCGATGGCTGCCGACATGACATTGCCGCCGATGCCGGTAATATCCGGCTTCAGGCAGAGATTCTCGCCGACACCGTAGGAACTGAACACGCTGATCTGCGCCGGGACAGCCACCTTCCGGATGTTGTCCGGATCGACCGTGATGGTATGCTCCCCGGCATTCCGCAAAAGCTCGCCGTCGGAATGGGTGATGACCAGCGACGGCAGGGTGGTAAAGCGGTCGAGCAGATACAGGTCACTGTCGCTGGGATTCACGAAGATCAGTCCCACCGCACCGGCATCCGCCGCATTGGCCACGATCTCCTCCGTCGTGAGGGTTCCGCGCTCCACGAGAGCAAGCTTTCCGGTGACGGTGCCGCTGTCGAATTCCTCCGCAGCGCCGTGACCGCAGTCCACATATTCCAGCTTTCCGGTACCGAGCGTATCAGAAAAGCCGTCTAATCCGCAGTCGATGTAACGCACCGGCACATCGCTTCCGGTCAGCTCCAGGCAGACCTCCTCCCGGAAGGCATTGTCCGCCGACGCGATGCTGAATGCCGACGGGATCACGGACGGCATCTGTACCGTGCCGTAGTCGATATTTTCCGCAAAATTCGGCTGGCCGTCCTCATTCACGCGGTCGCTGGTATTGCCGGCAGAGGCGCAGAGGATGATCCCGGCGTTTTCCAGCGCATTCACGGCATCGAGATACAGAACGTCCTCCACATCCTGATCCGGGCTGCCGATGCTCATGTTAATGACGTCCGCCTTCAGCCTGACCGCATCCTCCAGCGCGGCAGCCATCACGTCATTATAAGCGTAATAGCGCTCCACATCGTCATAATACTTGAAGACCTTCATGAACACCAGCTGCGCATCGCGGGCCAGTCCGGACACCGTCACGCCGTCCGCATCGGTATAGGCATTTCCGGCGGCAATGCCGCAGACGTGTGTTCCGTGGTAGTCGCCCGGATCGCTGACGTCGTAGGGCGTGTCGTCGGCGTAATCATAGGCATACGGGACCTTGCTGCTGCGGTAGACCTGCGTGGCATTGGGCTTTTTGGGGAGGGTTTTGACGATGCCCGAAATGTCGGCGGTGTCCAGCTCGACCGGAATGGTGTCCGGAAGCGGCGCGAACATCGGGTGCGAGAGATCCAGTTCCGAATCCAGCACGCACACGACCATATTCTGCCCGAAGGCACCGGTCTTGTTGTAGAAGGATCCTGCCCCTGCCAGATCCGGTGCATCATACAGGCTCGGTTCGGGAGCGCTGTAGCTGACGACCGGCATGATGCGTTCGATCTGCGGAAGGGCTTCTGCCCTGGCGATGAGGTGCTTCGGCAATTCGCACGAGAAGCCGTTGAGCAGCAGGTCATACTGGTAGCCGACCTCCAGCGCCGGATAGAGCGCACGCAGCGCAGCCTCGGCGGATTCGCGTTCCTGCGAAAGCTGCTGCTGGATGGCCTCAGCCTCCGGCGTCCCGATGAAATCCGTCCCCTGTCCGGCAGCGGCATCGGTTGCGAGTACGGCGTCCCCGTGCAGCTTCACTACGACAGAAACCAGCGGCGTATCGCCATTGATCCCCTGTACGGAAGGTGCCGCACTGCCGACGGGCAGGAATTTTGCGGCAGCCTGCACAGCCCCTGTGCCCAGCATCGCGTAGCATCCGATGGCGGCAGCAGAAATGAGCGCAGTCAGGCGGTTGTGGATGTTTGTCATGTGGATGATCCTCCTTGTGTGTCCTTGGTATTGTCCGGAATACGACAATACCGGCGAGTGGATAGACACACTGCCGGTATTGATTTTTTCCAACTATGTTTCTTCCGGGGGGTGCAGGGTGGCAATGCTAACAATTTAGCAAATTGAACAAGCGCGTTTCTTTCCCCCCACCCCCAACCCCCTCCCCAAGGAGGGGGCATCTATGGAGGGTGCTGCGCACCCTCCACCCGCTTTCTTTCTAAAGTTGTTGGCATTGTTGCCCCACGCCCCGAGTAGTGATGGATAGATCCGTCAGCACGACGCTAAGAACGGAATACCGCACATGGACGGCTTTTTTGTGGAAACACCAGTCTTTGTGCGGCTTTTGGGATTGGTATTACTCCGTCGTTTCCCGACGCTCACGGCTGCGCTTCTTGGCAAGCTCGATGCTCCGGCCGGTGATG
>JAFPXW010000305.1 GCA_017394565.1 Oscillospiraceae bacterium
AGTGCTACGGCGGCGACATCACCCGAAAGAAGAAGCTGCTCGAAAAGCAGAAGGAAGGCAAGAAGCGTATGCGCCAGCTCGGCACGGTAGAAGTGCCGCAGGAGGCGTTTATGAGCGTACTCAAATTGGATGAATAAGGAGAAGAAGGAGAAGATCATGGAACAGCAGACATTCATGGATGCTTGGAATGCCAAGCAGTTTTACGAGGTCAAGAAACTGGGAAAGGTCGATCATCTGCGTGCGGCGGTGCCGTATGGCGATCCGGTACAGTATGCGAGCGTGCATTTTCTGCATTTCGCGGACGAGCAGGAGATTTTGTCCTATGTACCGTATGATTTTGCGGTGCGCCTGAAAGAAGCGCTGCCGGAGCTTATCCGGAAAGCTCACGACTACGCGGATGAAAATGACCTGATCTGCAACTGGGTTTCCACAACAGGTGAGGAATTTGATTTCTCGGATATTCACATCGACAAGGAACGTCCGGCGTTTTTCTACCTCGGATTTGATGCCGGCGATGCGCCGGACTCGGATCCGGAGAATTTTGAGTATCTGGAATTATATCGCTATATCGGCTTTCGCGAAAATCTCGAACTTGCGGATGATGATTACGACGAAACCATCTGGCGTTAAAATGAAAGGTGAACACAAATGAAATTTGAATGCCCCCATTGTCACGAAAAGACATTCAGCCCTCTGCAAAAAGCCCTCTGCGGCTCGTACCGCGGCATGGGCAAGCCCTGCCCGAAATGCGGAAAACGCGCGACAAACGGCATGACTGGCATTTACTTCCAGTCGGCGACATCGGTCATCATGATCGTGGCGATCGTTGCCATCTACCTCAAAGCCACGGAAAAAGTGCAGTCGAGCATCATCATCGCCTGCATCATCGCCGGCTATTTTGTGCTGAATTTCCTCTTTAATATGTTCTTTGGCAAGCTCGTCGAGCCCATCCGCCTGATGAAATGACAGGACTGTATTTCCACATCCCGTTCTGTGCCAAAAAATGCCCTTACTGCGACTTTTATTCGGTTCCCTACAGCAAATCGACAGTGCAGGGCTATGTCGATGCGCTCCTCCGCAATCTGCATCACTACCGTCAGCCGGAACTGGCGGTCGATACGCTGTATTTCGGCGGCGGAACGCCTTCGCTGCTGACACCGGAGCAGGTGCAGAACATTCTGAGTGTGGCGGCAGATTGCTTTGATGTACAGCCGGATGCGGAGATCACGCTCGAATACAACCCGACGCGAAAACCGGACGGCTATCTGAAAACGCTGCGCAGCATCGGCGTGAACCGGCTGTCCATCGGGACGCAGAGTTTTTCCGACAAGCAATTGCAGCTTCTGGGGCGCACGCACACGGCGACGGATAATCTCCGGACGGTGCAGGCGGCGCAGGAGGCAGGATTTACGAACATTTCCTGCGACCTGATGCTGGCCACGCCCGACCAGACGGAGAACGTGCTTTCCGAAACGCTGGAAATCCTCACGGCACTCCCGATCACGCACGTTTCGGCGTATATGCTGCAAATCGAGGACGGCACACCCCTTTCGCAGAATGAGGATCTGCTCGCGCGATGTCCCGGCGACGACGCGACTGTCGAGCGCTATTTTCAGGCCGTCCACGCTCTGAGATCCGCCGGCTTCCATCAGTACGAGGTGTCGAGCTTCGCGAAAGCCGGCTGCGAGAGCCGCCATAACCTGCGCTATTGGAAGTGTGAGGATTACCTCGGCATTGGCGCCGGGGCGCATTCCTGTTACGCAGGGAAGCGCTTTTGCGTGCCGAGGGATGCGCGGGCCTTCATCGCCGCCGACGTGCAGCCGGTAGAGATCGTGGATGCGCATCCGCTTGACCGCGAGGAGCGCCTGATGCTGGCACTGCGCCTGACAGAGGGTGTCGCGGAGGAGATGCTTTCGGCAAGGGCACGGAAAAAACTGCCATTTTTGGAGCAATCTGACTATCTTCGCCGCACGCCGCAGGGGAATATCGCTCTCACACCGCAGGGCTTTGCGGTGTCGAATGCGGTGATCGCGGAGCTGATCGAATCTTAGTAAGAGTGCAAGCCACCGCACCAGCTTGCTTACCAAACCCCTGATACGATGCCCCGAACGCCATCGGGAGACATCGCACCAGGGGGGTTTTTTAGAACCTGTCCACATGGGGTGAATGTACGGATTTTCAAGTATAATTTTGTCAGTGACAAGGCAAAAATTCGCCGACGGGCTGTCGCCCTTCAAGGATTTTTAACGCAGTCACCGGCAAAATTTGACGAAAAGACGTGCATGAATCCCTATGTGGACAGGTTCTTAGTTGTTGGCATTGGTCTCCTGCCCCCTCTCTCAGATCTGTTGTTTTTAGCACTATTTTTACTTTCTGGATAATTGGTTCGTTTTCTCCACCAAATCTTCATATTTGGGGTTGTGAAGCTCTTTAAAAAGATGTATAATTTATGAAGAAGATATTTGAAAATATCTATTCAAAAACGACATAGAAGAAAGATCTTTACAATCAAAGGGGGATTCCGTATGGATCTGAAAAAACTGACAGCGGCATTGACTGCGATTCTCTGCTGCCTCACCGCCGGAGCTGCGATGCCGGCGGTACGCGTACCGGCTCATGCAGAAAGCACCGTTGCCAATCCGTTTATCTGGTCTGACGTCCCGGATGATGATGTCATCCGCGTGGGGGATACGTATTACATGGTCAGCACGACGATGTTCTTTACACCGGGCGTACCGATCATGAAGTCGAAGGACATGGTTTCGTGGGAACTCTGCGGTTACGTTTACGACACCTATGCCGACGGCAACAAGCAGAACCTCGTCGGCAATGAGCATGACTATGCACACGGTCAGTGGGCGACCTCGCTGCGTTACAAGGACGGCACATTCTATGTGTTCTTCGGCAGCTACGGCACCGGCAAGTCCTACATCTACAAGACCAACGACATCGAAAGCGGCAACTGGACGCGCACGGAACTCAACGGTATGTACCACGACGCTTCCATGATGCTCGATGCCGACGGCAGAAATTATCTTGTTTACGGCGGCGGCGGTGAGATCAAGATCAAGGAATTCAACGCCGAAATGACCGGCTTCAAGCAGGGCGGTCTGGACAAGACCATCTTCAAGACCGGTCTGGACAACCTCGCCGGTGAGGGCTCGCACATCCAGAAGATCGGCGATTATTACTATGTATTCGTCATCGCATGGCCGAGCCGCCACGGCAGACTGGAGCTTTGCTACCGCAGTAAGAATATTGCGGGCCCCTACGAGGGCAGGACCATCCTCGATTCCGGACTGGGTACCTATGGCAGTGGTGTCGCACAGGGCGGCATCGTGGATACGCCGGACGGCAGATGGTACGGCCTGATGTTCCAGGATCACGGCGCTGTCGGCAGAATCCCGGTTCTCGTTCCGGTCAACTGGCAGGACGGCTGGCCGATGCTGGGCGTCAATGGCAAGGCACCGACGACATTCACGGTTCCGGACGATTATAAGGGAACCTTCCTTGCAAAAGACGACGAATTCAATTATTCGTCGAATAAGCTTGCCCTGGAGTGGCAGTGGAACCATAATCCCGACAATAAGGCGTGGTCTGTCACCGAACGCGAGGGCTACCTCCGACTGCACAACGAGCATACCGCCAAGAGCATCCTCCACGCACGCAATACCCTGACGATGCGTACCGAGGGCCCGGCTTGCTCGAGCGTCATCAAGCTGGAAACCGACGGCATGAAGCCCGGCGACCATGCAGGTCTGTCCGCATTCCAGTTCAATTACGGCAATGTCGGTGTCCGCGTGGACGACAGCGGCAGAAAGACCATTTATATGGCGAAAAACGGCGCCTACGGCGGCAATTCTCAGGTCATGGACAGCTATGACAAGATCATTCAGGAAGTACCGCTGAACGGCAACACTGCGTATCTCAAGGTCGAGTTCACATTCAATACCGTCGACGGCAATTTCAATGTGTCCAACAACATCGACAAGGCGAATTTCTTCTATTCGACGGACGGCACGAACTGGACAAAGATCGGCGATACGCTGGGCATGACCTACGACCTGAAGCTGTTCACAGGCTACCGCAGCGCGATCTACAGCTACGCGACCAAGTCCACCGGCGGCTACGCGGATATTGATTATTTCGATTATGAGCGCGCGGACTGGAACCTTCCGGTCATCGTGGAGCCCGATGCGAACGGCTACTACTTCCGCGATACCTTCGAGGGTTCGAGCGACAAGTGGGAAGGCCGAGGCGCGGCAAAGATCGCAGTTACCAGCGATGTGAAGTTCGAGGGCAATTCCTCCCTCGCAGTCACCGACAGAACCTCCGCCTGGAACGGCACCTACAAACGCCTGAACAGCAGCGCCTTCAAGGCAGGCGAGAGCTACAGCTTCTCTGCAAACGCGATGTGCAATGACGGCGATTCTTCGCCAGAAACCTTCCATCTGACGCTTCAGTACGACGGTGCTGACGGTGAAGCACATTACGACAAGGTCGATACCCAGACTGTCCCCAAGGGCGAGTGGGTACAGCTCTCCAACCCAAGCTATCTGATCCCGGAGGGCGCGAAGAACCTC
>JAFPXW010000306.1 GCA_017394565.1 Oscillospiraceae bacterium
AAGGAAGCTGAGGCGGATCTCCGCGACCTCATGAATATTCCGGATAACTATAAGGTGATCTTCCTGCAGGGCGGCGCTTCCCTCGTATTCGCAGAAGTTCCGATGAACCTCATGAAGAACGGCAAGGCTGCTTACATCATCACCGGTCAGTGGGCTAAGAAGGCTGCTGCTGAGGCTGAGAAGTACGGCGAAGTTGTCGAGGTCGCTTCCTCCGCTGATAAGACGTTCTCCTACATTCCGGATTGCTCTGACCTCGATATTCCGGAGGATGCAGACTATGTTTACATCTGCGAGAACAACACCATCTACGGCACCAAGTTCTGGGAACTGCCGAACACCAAGGGCCACATTCTGGTTTCTGACGTTTCCTCCTGCTTCCTGTCTGAGCCGATCGACGTTTCCAAGTACGGCGTGGTTTACGGCGGTGTTCAGAAGAACGTCGGCCCGTCCGGTGTACAGATCGTCATCGTTCGCGAGGATCTGATCGCTGACGGCCCTGCATTCAAGCAGACTCCTACCATGTGCGCCTGGAAGATCCAGGCTGACAATGACTCCCTCTACAACACTCCGCCCTGCTACGGCATCTACGTTTGCGGCAAGGTATTTAAGTGGATCAAGAAGATGGGCGGTCTGGAAGGTATGAAGGCTCACAACGAGAAGAAGGCAAAGATCCTGTACGATTTCCTCGACGAGTCCAAGCTGTTCAAGGGCACTGTTGAGAAGAAGGATCGCTCCATCATGAACGTTCCGTTCGTGACTGGCGACGCTGACCTCGATGCGAAGTTCGTTGCTGAGGCTAAGGCTGCCGGCTTCGAGAACCTCAAGGGACACAGAACCGTTGGCGGTATGCGTGCTTCCATCTACACCGCGATGCCGATCGAGGGTGTTGAGAAGCTCGTTGCTTTCATGAAGGAGTTTGAAGCAAAGAATTCTTGATTTTGTCACACCCTTTGAGGCGTGTGGATTGAAACGCGAAATTTCGACATGATTGGATTTTTGATTCTTTTGTTCCTTGCAGGTGTCGGGCTGACGGCTTACGGCATCTGGGAACAAAAGACAGTTTACAGCGACCAGAATTTCGCCGTTGGCAGAGTGGTGGGGTATCAGAACGCCCGTTCCAGCGGTCCGGCAAGAGTGATGCAGGCTGTGGCAGACGCAAGACATCCTATCGTTCTGGTAACGATGGAAAGCGGCGAACAGCGGCAGATCAAGCTTCACGACCAGATCATTTATGGTGCAGGTATCGGTCAAAAATTTCCGGAGCTTCAGATCAGCGGAGAGATCAGCGTGACCTACTTCGGACAGAACCCGAGAGAAGCTTTCCTGACTGACCATCCGCTGGCACAGACTCCGGTCAAAACCAGCACCTTTCTGATGATAGGGCTGGCGCTCATCGGAACTGTCATCGTGACGCTGCTCGGCTGGCTCTGGCTTGCAAATTACTAAGAACCGGTCTTCACAAGATGCCACGGCAGCCTTTCGGCAGATTTGCACCGTATCAAAGTCTGCTCGAAAATCTGCTCGCGTCCCTTGTGAAAACGGGTTCTAAACCATTGGATAGAGGTAAGAATCTCTGACTTCTTACCTCTAACTTCTAATTACATTCAAGGAGGTCATTCCCCATGTACAATATTCTGACATTGAACAAGATCGCAAAGTGCGGTACGGATAAGTTTGACACCGCGAAGTATACCGTTGGCGATTCCGTACAGAATCCGGCTGGTATCCTCGTTCGCTCCGCTGTCATGCACGAGATGGAGTTCGGCGCTGACCTGCTGGCGATCGGCAGAGCAGGCGCTGGCGTCAACAACATTCCGGTCGAGAAGTGCGCAGAAGCCGGCATCGTGGTTTTCAATACCCCCGGCGCAAACGCAAACGCAGTCAAGGAACTCGTGGTAGCAGGTCTGTTCCTCGCTTCCCGTAAGGTGACTAAGGCTGTACAGTGGGCAGCAACCCTCGAAGATACCGCTGAGATGAACGTCGCAAAGCAGGTCGAGAAGGGCAAGTCCAATTTCGGCGGCTGCGAGATCACCGGTAAGACACTGGGCATCATCGGTCTGGGCGCGATCGGTCGCAAGGTCGCTTTCGCGGCTAAGGCTCTCGGTATGAACGTTGTCGGCACGGATCCGTTCCTGTCTGACGCTGCTGCCAAGGAACTCGAAGGCACTTGCAAGATCGTGGCTGACAAGGACGCGATCTACGCTGAGGCTGACTACATCACCCTGCACGTTCCCTGCAACAACGACACCAAGGGCTTCTTCAATGCTGACGTGTTCGCAAAGTGCAAGGACGGCGTAAAGCTCCTGAACTTCGCTCGCGGCGAACTCGTGAACGACGACGATCTGGAGAAGGCGATCGCTTCCGGCAAGGTTTCCGCATATGTGACCGACTTCCCGAATGCTAAGACCGTGAAGATGGACGGCGTGGTTGCGATCCCGCACCTGGGCGCTTCCACTGAGGAGTCCGAGGATAACTGCGCAATGATGGCGGCTGATGAGCTGATCGACTACATCGAGAACGGCAACATCAAGAATTCCGTGAACTTCCCGAACGTTGCGGCTGACGCTGCCAAGAAGGTTTGCGTTCTGCATAAGGAAGGCGCTGCCCTGGCTGGCAATGTCCTCGCAACCGGCACAAAGAAGGGCTTCGGCTACACCATCCTCGATGGCAATGCTGACGCTGACGCACTCGCTAAGAC
>JAFPXW010000307.1 GCA_017394565.1 Oscillospiraceae bacterium
ATCCTGACAGTATTTTTTTACGCCGATATTACGTCATTTTTCGTCAAACTTGCTTGACAGAATCTCCATTTTGTAGTATAATATAGGTGAGTATATCAGACACAGAGAGGGGGAAGCCGCTATGAGTGCGGAGCTGACAAAGAAAGTGGACGGCCTGCGTGCAGTCGAAATGCTGTTCCGGCCGGTTCGTGACATCGCCAGCGGCTCACAGGCCTTCCTGCATAGTCAGACTCGTCTGAATGCACCGACGATGGGGGTTCTCACACCGGAGCAGTTCCGTCCCGTCACGGAGGTCACGACACAGTGCATCGAGCTGTTCTGGCTGGAGTTGCAGCAGGCGCTGGACTGCATTGCGCTGTTCGATGAGCGCGAGATCTCGTTCCAGTGGCTGTCCGTGTATCTGCCGCCGCGCCTCCTGCGCGAGAGCAGCGCGGAACGCAAACTCGTGGAACGCCTCGCCATGAACAAGATCCCCACCAACCGCATCTGCTTTGAGATGGGGGGCTCGTTGTTTCAGGAGGAGCCGTCCGTCGGGTTGACTATCCGGAATCTGCGCAACCGCGGATTTCACCTGATGCTGTCAGGATTCGGCGGCGCCGATTGCCCGATGATGCGCCTGGCGGATTATCCGGTGGACTACGTCATGCTCAGCCCGGAGCTGGCACCGTACCTGGAACGCGATGAACGCGGCGAGGGTGCAGTCCGGTCGATCATCAGCTTTGTTTCCGATCTGGAGGCCGAGGTGATCGCGGACGGCGTGCGCAGCAGCCATCAGGCAGAGCTGCTCCACAGCTTCGAGTGCAGCTATTGCGCCGGTGCGCTGGCAGGACACTTCCTGCAGGCGAGACACATCCGCAGCAAGGCGGACGAGGACTGACCGGTACCCGGATCTGTGCGCGCTTCCGGAAAAAATGATACATTCCGGACTGAATGCCATAACAACCGAATATACTCACTTCTGGGGATCTCTAAAACGATTTGCGGCGCAGGACGATGTCCTGCACATAGCCCTTTTTGTTTTTCGCAGAAAAGTAAAAACAAGGGGGAGAGGTTCCATTCTATGAAAGGGTGGTGAGCAGCAGATGGATGAAAAAGTCCGCGATATCGTGGAGCTGCGGCGTATGTCCGGCGAGGTCAAGAAATATGTCGTCCTGACACGAATCCTTGGCCTGCTGGCTATCATTCTGATCGCGATCGTTGCGATCGCATACGCGATTTCCTATTTTTATGACAAGTTCGGGAGCTTCACCGTCAAGGTCGATAAGTACGATATGATCCAGCAGGGACTGTGCCTGTCGGAAACACCGTACTACGAACGCACGGAATCCCGGCTGAACGCCGACATCGTGTACGATATGACGAACATCAGCGGCCTGGATCTGCCGGAAAATCTCGACATGATCAACGGCAGCCACAACGGTGACAGTTATATCGCCTACACCTTCTACCTCATCAACGGCGGTGATGATACCATCAGCTATGAGGGCGAGATGAACATCGAGAACGTGACCAACAGCCTCGATGAAGCCATCCGCGTGGCGGTGTATGAGAACGGCGTGCGCACGGTCTACGGCAAGACCAAATCCAACGGCAGCGGCATCGAGGGCGACTGTGATGCGGAATTTCTGGCATCGACCGTCGTGATGCGAACCGAAAAACAAGGCTTTGAGCCGCGTGACAAGGACAAATTTACCATTGTCATCTGGCTGGAGGGCAACGATCCGGACTGTACGGATGCACTCATCGGCGGAACGCTGAAACTGGGCATGAAGTTCAAGATCGTTGAAACAACATAAGGCACAAGACCAACTCAAGACATCAGGCAACACTTTCGCAGGCAACCGTCCTTCCGACAGGACGGAAAATATGAAAAGGTGTGCGAAATCAACAAGGAGCATAGAAAGTTATGAAGAAGGCATTAAAAGTAGTAATGAACGTCCTGGCGTGGATCGTACTGATCTTTGCGCTGCTGATCACGATCGTTGTATTCTCCTCCGGACGAAACAACGGCGTGGCAAACCTGCTCGGCTATATTCCGCTGACCGTAGAATCCGACTCCATGCTGCCGACCTTTGCACAGGGCGACATGATCGTTTGTAAGGAGATCGACGACATCAACACCCTCAAGGAAGGCGATATCATCACATTCTGGACGATCATCGACGGCCGCAGAGTCAAGAACACCCATAGGATCGTGGGGATCAATCAGGCGGAGAATTCCAGAAGCTTTGTGACACGAGGCGACAACAACCCCATCGACGACGAGATCCCGGCTTATGCCGGCGACCTCATCGGTGAGTGGACGAATGTCCGCATCGCCGGCGCCGGCAAGGTCATGAACTTCCTGCGTACCAAGACAGGCTTCTTTGTCTGCATCCTGATCCCGATGGCACTGTTCTTCCTGTTTGAGCTGTACAAGTTCATCATTGTCCTGATCGAGGTCAAGCGCGGCGATGCGCCGGAGCTGGACGAGGAGGAGATCAAGCGCCGCGCGATCGAGGAATATCTCGCAAAGCAGGGGACACAGCCGGATGGCGGCGCTTCGGCAGCTGCTGAATCAAAGGGAGAAAAGGCCGCTGACACGCTCGAAGCCAAAGCAGAAGCAGCCGCTGATGCGGTGGAAGCCAAGGCAGACGCCGTCGCTGAAACTGCTGAAGCGAAAGCAGATGCCGTCGCTGAAACTGTCGAAACAACAGTCGAGGAAACAAAGGAATCTGCCGGAGAACCCACCACGGCCTGATCCCTGCACAGCATAGAGGGATCCGGCGGAGACGCTCTATCGGAACTGGGGGAACGTTATGGAAGTTTTTCTGAAATGGTTTTTTGCGTTCATGACCGAGATGCTGCAAGGCTATATGGAAATCATCCTCGGTCTGTGGAACGGCTTGAAACGAATCTTTAATATCCCGAATTACATCGCAATTTTTAAGGAACATTCGCCGAATTTCGGTGTGGGCAGCTGGATCCTTTCCATCACGGCGATCGTGCTGGTCGTTGCCATTTATGCCCTGCTGCTCTTTCTCATCATCCTGGCAGTGCGCAAGTACATCCGCTTCCGTCATTCCATCGTCAGCAATGAGGATCTGCTGGAGGAGATCGCTGCGCTCCAGCGTCAGGTCATGAAGATGGCAAAGGAAAAGGACGAGATCATGGCGATGAAGGTCGCACAGATGGGACTGCCGGCTGGTACGCCGCTGACACTGACGGACGGCGCAGCGCCGCAGCAGCTTGAGGGCGACGTGGTCGGCGAGAATGTGCCGGCCAATGTCGGCACCATCGAGGACGGCGTCGTGCAGACCAACGACTACCGCTTCTCCAAGCTCATCGAGGTCGATACCTTCTACAAGACCTACGAGCCGCCGGAGTACGACAACGACATCGACCTGGCCGGCTTCTGCGAGCGCTACCGCAATTTCGCCTGCTCGCGGATGCACCTGTACTACGAACCGAAAACCATCTGGCTCTTTATGGCGGGTATGGCTTCCACGAAGCTGATCATCCTCCAGGGTATCTCCGGTACCGGTAAAACCTCGCTGCCGTATTCGTTCGGTAAGTTCCTCGGCGTGGATACGACCATCGCATCTGTACAGCCGTCGTGGCGTGACCGTACCGAGCTGTTCGGCTACTTCAACGAATTTACCAAGAACTTCAATGAGACAGAAGTCCTCAAGCGCATCTATTCGTCGAGCTACAACAACGACATCAACCTGATCCTGCTCGATGAGATGAACATTGCCCGCGTCGAGTACTACTTCGCAGAAATGCTCTCCATCCTCGAAATGCCGAACGCCGATGAATGGGCGCTGGACATTGTCCCGAATGCATGGAGCACCGATCCTGTGAAGCTTGACCACGGCAAGATCAAGATCCCACAGAACATCTGGTACATCGGCACCGCGAATAACGACGACTCGACCTTCGCGATCTCCGATAAGGTCTACGACCGTGCGCAGCCGATCAACCTCGATACCAAGGGCGTGGCCTTTGCGGCACCGGATACACCGCCGATGCACATGGGCTTTGACCATCTCGATGCCCTGTTCCAGGAAGCATTTGAGAAATACCCGATTTCGCAGGAAAACCTCAAGAAGATCTCGCAGCTCGACCTCTGGGTGATCGAGAAGCTGCGTGTGGCGTTCGGTAACCGTATCCTCAAGCAGATGAACCTCTTTGTACCGGTCTATGTGGCTTGCGGCGGCGACGAGCTCGACGGCATCGACTATGTCCTCGCAACGAAGATCTTCCGAAAGTTCGAGTCCCTGAACCTGGCGATGCTCCGCGACGAACTGCGTGAGCTGGTCGTTTATATGAACAAGTCCTTCGGCAAGGGCAAGATGGCGGAATCCATCGCTTATCTCGAACGCCTGCAAAAGCTGTTCTGATCTGTGGTTTCCATTTTCCATAGAAATGACGCACGAGCGTGCTGTGTCGCATACGGCACGCTCCTCTGCGATTTCTGTCTCTATTCGGGGGATGCTCCCGAGTACAGACAGAAGCCGCAGAGGGATGACACCCCCTCTCCGGAACTCTCTATGAAAGCGTGGTGAGAACGAGTGGACAAAGGCTACACCGACTGGTATCAGGAATTCCAGGATTTTATCGCCGCATTTGAGGACGACGAACTCTTTGAGTCGCTCGATTCTCTCCTGAAAAGCAGTCACAATACCATCGCCTTCAATAAGAAGCTGATGGAAAAGGCGATCGACGTTTCGTGGGTAGAGGCCATCGAGAACGGCTTGCCGCATCTCGATACTGTCCTGCGCAATCCCAGAAAGACCATCGAGGATGTCGAGGAGGTCGTCCCCATCGCACTGTCGCGCAAGATCACGGTCGAATCCGTCAAGCATCTTGCCCAGCACACCGACCTGATCCAGAGCATCGACAAAAAATCCGGCAAGATCACCCCGTCCAAGATCCTCAACGTCTACAAGGAAGAAAGCCTGATGACGTATGAGAACAAATTCATCAATACCCTCGTGGACCGGCTGTATATCTTCATCAACCGCCGCTACGAGAAGCTTGCACAGGTCGCAAAGGACGAGGAGGTCTTCACCCTCGGCTACGATACCACGATCGACAACGGCGCCGGCGGCAAGATGAAATTCAGCCTGAAGCTTGAATCCGCGGACAGTCTGGATACCTACGATGCCAACGGCATGACCATCTGGCAGCGCGTCGAGAAGCTGAAAACCGCCATCGAAGGCTACAAGTCCTCCGAGCTTTGCCGCGCACTGGGACAGACCTACATCCGCCCCCCTGTGATGCGTACCAATGCGATCATGAAAAACGTCGATCTCAAGGCGTGTCTGACGCTCTGGCAGTACATTCTCGGCTACGACAAGGTCGGCTATGAGATCAATGTGCAGGATACCGCCATGAAGCCGCAGGAGGACTACATCCAGGACTTCTACAAGATGGTCGTGCTGAATCTGCTCCTGTTCCGTTCCCATGTGAACGGCGGCCGGGAGATGGAGCAGCTCAAGACCAGGAAACGCACCAAGCCCATTGCACCGAAATTTGTCAAGCGGTTCGAGCGTGAGCTGGCGGCTGACTACCATGTGCAGGCAGAGGGCGTGGCAGGCTACCTGGCGGATGACGGCGACCTGAAGATCGTCAAGCAGCTGCCAGCGGAGGCGAATCAGATCTACGACGAGATCAACCAGGTCATCGAGATCGAGAAGAATTACTTCATCGAACAGGAAGCCCTCCGACGCGCCCAGATGCTTGCCGAGGAGGAAGCCGAACGCAAGCGCCTGGAGGAGGAGGAACGCCAGCTCGAAGCCAAGCGCATCGAGGAGGCTCGTCAGGCAGAGCTCGAACGCATCCGCCGCGAAAAGGAAGAGGAAGAACGCCGCGTCCAGGAGCTGCTCGAACAGACACGCCTCGAACAGGAGGCCGCCGAACGCGAGCGTGCCCGGATGGAGGAAGAACGCCGGCAGCGTGAGGAGGAAGAACGCCTTCGCCGCGAGGAGGAAGAACGTGCTGCCGCCGAACGTGCAAGACTGGCAGAGGAAAAACAGCTCGTCCGCGAGAATCTCGGCGATGCCGCCGGTCTGGAGGCCGATGCCCTGAAGCAGGAGCCGACCGAGGAGGAACTCGAAGCCAGGGCTTACGAGGAACTGACCGACGAGGAAGTCGAGAGAGTCCGCGAGGAACTGGAGGAACAGGCAGAAAACGGCGAGAAGACCGAATTCGAGGATCCGCGTGCCATCGCTGCCCGCAAGAAGATCGAGCAGGAGCGCGAGGAGAAGGAGCGTCTCGAACGCGAACGCGCTGCACGGCTCAAGGCGGAGAGACAGTACTTCGAGGCCAAGCCCTTCCAGGTCATCCGGCACGAATATTCGTGGAATCCCGTCTGGGCGATCCCGCGGCTTATCCGCTGGGTGCTGGCGATGGTATTCGGCATCATTCCGAAGGATACCGACAATCCCGATTTCAAGATCCGCCGTGCACAGCTGGAGGAACGCCGTCGCATCCGCCAGGCAGAACGCGAGGAACACGACCGCATGGAGGTGTTCTACCGCAAATACGCCCAGACCGCGCATTACCGATTCCTGCGGTATCTCGATGACCAGAAGTTCAAACGAAAACGGCGTAAGGAAGCCAGGGGCAAACCCAAGCCCGTTTACAATCCGCCTGTCCGTACCCCGGAACAGGAGGCTGAGATCCGGCGCGAGATGAAGCGCCTCTACCGCGAGTACCATGTCACGGTATTCGAGCGCATCCACCGCTGGTGGGATGACGAAATGTACAAGCTGCGTCAGGCACAGAATGAACGCCGAAACGCAAGGAGTTGAAATAGTTGAGCAAAAAACGCAAAGCCAGAAAACGGGCGGCGCAGAAGTTAAAAAAGAAGCAGAAGCAAACACAAAACATTCCCCGGCAGATGCCGGCAGACGTTTCCGCCGCGGAATCCCCGGAAACGGAAATGTCCCCGGAACCGGAGACACCCTTGCCCGAAGTGCCGGAGGAAATCCCACCGGAACCGGCAGAGGACGTTTCTCCCGAAGCACCGGAGGAGATCCCTACGGAACCGGCAGAGGACGTTTCTCCCGAAGTACCGGAGGAGATCCCTACGGAACCGGCAGAGTCGCTGCCGCTGGATGAGACACGGGAAGCACCGCGCACCGGATGGTTCGCGCGGATCCGGAACCTCACCCTCATGGTGGTGACGGCTGTGCTGGTGGGCTTTATGGGCTATGTGATGTTCAGCACGATGCGCGGCGGCGTGGCAAGCGTCTTCGGAAAATGCATCCTGCAGGTCGTGACCGGCAGCATGGAGCCGTCCATCCACACGGGGGACTTCATCATCGTGGAAAAGACCGATCCTGCGGCATTGCAGGTGGGCGATATCATCACGTTTACATCGGAGCAGTCCGATATCTACGGGATCCTGGTGACGCACCGCATCAAGGCGATCAACGCCGACGGGACCTTCATCACGATGGGCGATGCCAATCCCGTCGAGGATGCGCTGGCTGTCCGGCAGGATCAGATCCTCGGGCGCTACACCCGGAAGGCGCGGTTCTGCATGATGCTGGGCACCTTTGCCGACCTGCGCAAGCTGGTGCTGCTGGCGGTCATGATCGGGGTTTCGGTCGTGGCCTTCTACGAGATGCGCACGATCATGCAGCTGGGCAGGCAGGTCGCCGAGGAACGGCAGGCGCACGAGGCGCAGCAGAAGGAAGCGCTCATCCGCGAGGCGGTCGAGCGTGAGATCAGACGGCTGGAGTCCGAGGGACTGCCGCCGGGATTACAGGAGGAACAGCATGACACAAGAAGCCTTGATGAAACAGAGGATGGTGGCTGCGATCGTCCTGTTTAGCGTGACGCTGGTCGCGCTGGTGGTGTTTATCGGACTGTATGCGGACGAGAGGATGCGTGTCCAGGAGACCTACCAGAACCGCTACGAGGACAATCTGGAGCGTGTGCGCGAGGACATCGTCTCCTATCAGGAGGCCGAGGGTGACTACGAGCTGCGGTATCAGCGCCTGATGATCGACATGAGCAATGCGAAGGAATTTGCATTTCTGATCCATAATTTTGACGACAAGCAGATCATCGTGAATGAGCTTTACACCGTGCTGCTCAAATATCCGGAGCAGATGCAGACGAAGGAGAATCTGGACGCGCTGTATGTCGCGACCGGTGACATCCTTGCACACCTCGACAAGGGGTATGACGAAGCGGAGGAACTGGTGGAAAGCATTGACAAAAAGGGACATTGAGGATCGGCTCCGCAGAAAACTGCGACTGTTCGGCGAGGCCTGCGCGAACGCTCTGCGGAGGGATCTTGTGATTAGGAGGGACTTACATCATGGCAAACTGGAGTGAAAAGCGAAAACTGAAACGCGAGATCAAGATCTGTATGCAGACCATTCAGGAGATCGAGCGCAAGAGATCACGTTCGCAGTCCGCGCTGGTGCAGGCGGTACTGTTGCAGGAGACACCGGACGAACGCGATGTGGAGTGGTTCAACAAGTACACCGGAGAGATCACGGCGTGCCGTAATCATATGATCGAGCTTCAAAAAAAGCTGAATTCGCTGTAAAAATGATCGCGTGCGGGGCTTGTCGGGGAGTGTCCCCTGCCCCCAAAAATTGGGGCTGCGGCGAACGCCACGTCCCCTCTGCTTTGCGATGCTCAGCATCTCCACG